>CAYQRT010000001.1:0-27006 GCA_964419695.1 uncultured Spirochaetaceae bacterium
ATCCGTATCCCAGAATGAGCGTCTCCAAAACTCCCGTTTCGTGATTGGCACGCATTTCGCTCACCAGTTTGGTGGCGTGGATAATGGCGCAGCGCACGCGGTCTCCCGCCAGAGTGAACTGATACATCCTGTCCCTCCGGCCCGCCAGCACTTGTTCCCGGACGGTATCTCCGTAGATATCACGCTTGATCATGTTGAGGCAGTGTAGCAATTTTTTCATTCCGGGAATAGTCCGTAAAAAACGTGCAAAAAACGAAATAATGCGTATACTAAAGGAGAAAGCGCGCCTGCATGGAAGATAATCGGATCAACGGCCGGAAAGTGTTTTTCCTCTACCCCCATTCGATCGTCCGGGACATTGTCAAGGACATCATCAAGAACGAATTCGAGGTATACGTCGTGGAAGATCACCTGCGGCTGAAAACCCTTCTGGTCAGGTATCCCAATGCCATCGTCTTCATCAACATCGAAGAACGCCTGCGTGAGGAGGAGTGGGAAAAATACATGCGGGAGATCCTCGCTAACCCGGCCACCGGGAACGTGGGCCTCGGCGTATTCACCTATTTCGACCGCAGCAAGGCCCTGACTGAAAAATATCTGCTCGAACTGGGCGTCAACTGCGGCTATATCCGCCTGAAAACGGACATTGCCAAGTGCAAGGACATCATCTTCCGGATGCTGGAGGCCAATGAGGCGCGCGGCAAGCGGCGTTTCGTGCGCGGGGTCTGCAACCCGCGCCTGGATTCCTTCAACGTGGAGCTGAACAGGTCGCGCTATTCGGGCAAGGTCCTCGACATAAGCATCGCCGGCATGGCCTGCCAGTTTCAGGATTTGGGACGTAAGATCGAGGTGGGCATGGATCTGAAAGACATACAACTGGTCCTGCGCGGCATCCACTGCCAGGTGTGCGGAAAGGTTATCCGGATCGACCGGCGCGGAGGAGATGCCGACGTCTACATCATCCTCTTCCTGGCGGAGTGCCTGACGCCGCTCATCAAGGACAAAATTCACTCCTTTATCCATATTTGTCTGCAAAACTCCATCGCCCAGGAGATGAAAAGCGCCTGATCCCCCTCTTCCGGTCGCCGCGTGCGGACCCGGACCCGCTCCGGCCGCACAACCCCTCCCCTTTTTCAAACGGGTCAAATATGGTATGGTGTCCCCCGGACCGGCCGGCCAGCCGCGGAAAAGCGGCGCCCACGGGTGGGTCCAATTCACTCAGGAAGCGACAATGGGCTTTGAAGTATTCATCCTGGGAACGGGCGGCATGATGCCCCTGCCCCAGCGGTTTCTCACCTCGGTCCTGGTCAGACGCAACGGTGAAAACCTGCTTTTTGACTGCGGCGAGGGCACGCAAATATCCCTGAAGCGACTCAATCTCAAGTGGAAAAAGATTTCCGCGCTCTTCATTTCGCATACACACGCCGACCACGTCACCGGCATCCCCGGTATCCTTATGCTTTCCTCCCAGGTGGAACGCGAAAAGCCCCTTTATGTGTTCGGACCGCCCAAGATCCGGGAATACATAGAAGCCAACCTTTCCACCCTGGACTCGTATATCAACTATGAAATTATCATCAAGGAAATCCAGGAGGAGGGCGTGATCTACCAGGCGGAAGGTTTTTCGGTGCGCGCCTTCCATCTGCGCCATTCCAAGCCCTGCGTGGGCTACGTCATTGACGAGGAAGACCGGCCCGGCGTCTTTTATCCCGAGAAGGCGCAGGCGGCGGGAGTGCCGCGCGGCCCCCTCTGGTCCCGCCTCCAGTGCGGCGACACGGTCACCGGGGCGGACGGCCGGACGGTCGCCCCGGATCAGGTGATGGGGCCCCGGCGCCGCGGCGCCAAACTCAGTTTCGTCACCGATACCATGGCCTTTGACGGCATCTCCAGGAACGTCAAAGGCTCTGATTTATTCATCTGTGAGGGCATGTTCACCGAGGAGCTGGCCGCCAGCGCCCTGGAAAAAAAACACCTCACCGCCCGCCAAGCCGCCCGGATGGCCAAAACCGCAGGGGTCGCCTCTCTCGGCCTCATCCATTACAGCCCCCGCTTCACCGCCCGGGAACTGGAGTCCCTACTGGCCGAGGCCCGGGAAGTCTTCCCTCCGTCATTTCTCACCCGCGACCGGCAGATTATAGAAGTGAAAAACCCGGATGATGAGTAGCTTGAATTCCATTCACCACAGGCCTACCCTAACTTGACCAAAATGCCCGGAGGATATATTTTTATTTTTTCCCGCCCTAACCGGCGGGAGGAAACCGAGTAGTTCGATGTAAGAAGAGCACCATCCGCCCATCCGTTCGTTTGGTTTCGCGGGAAGGGGGTTCATCCCACGTGTCTTTTTCCCGCTCGAACATCCGGCGGTGCGGCCCATGACACCGGAACACTTTTTCCATGGAGAGAGAATATGATTGAAGTGAAGCGCCTGAGCAAGAAGTACGGCACATTGGAAGCCGTCAAGGGTGTGGATTTTCAGGTGGGTAAAGGCGAAATCGTGGGGCTGCTGGGCCCGAACGGCGCCGGCAAGACCACGATCATGAAAATGCTCACCGGCTACATGTTCCCCAGCGGGGGAAGCGCCGTACTGAACGGCATCAATGTGGAAGACGATCCCACGGCCGTCAAGGCCTGCGTGGGGTATCTTCCGGAGAACACGCCCCTCTACCTTGACCTGAACGTTGCCGAATACCTCACGTTCATCGCCGAGGCCCACGGACTCACCGGGCAGAAAAAAGAGGACAGGATCGTGACGGTGGTCAAGGAATGCGGTCTGGAGAAGATGCTGCTTCGTCCCATCGGCGAATTGTCCAAGGGATACAAGCAGCGCGTGGGCCTGGCGCAGGCCCTGCTTCACGATCCCCAGATCCTGATCCTGGACGAACCCACCAGCGGGCTGGACCCCAACCAGATCATTGAAATTCGCGACCTTATCCGGCGCCTGGGCCAGGAGAAGACGGTCATCCTTTCCACCCATATCCTGCAGGAGGTGGAGGCGATCTGCGGGCAGGTGCTTATCCTCAACGACGGTTTCATCGTGGCCAAGGGAACGGCCACGGAGATTGCCCGGGAGCTGCACGGAGACGAGATCCTCAACGTCACCCTCAAGGCCGACGATCCGGCCCAGGCGTCCGCGGCCCTGGCCGGCTGCGCCGCCGTGGAAAAGGTGCTGTCCGCCCGGGCCGAGGGAGCCGGCCGGGTCGCGCTGCGGGCCACGGTTAAAAAGGGAGCCAGCGGCGCGGAGGAGCAGGTGTTCGACTGGGCGGTGGCTTCGGGCCACAAACTGCTCGGCCTGGCTCCGCAGCGGCTCAGCCTGGAACAGATCTTCACCACACTCACCCGGGAGGGAACATCCAATGATAATGATCAATAAAATCGCCGCCATCACCCGCAAGGAACTGCGGAGCTTTTTCAATTCGCCCATCGCCTACATCGTTGCCGGCGTATTCTTGAGCGCCATGACGGTGCTTTATTTCCTCTTCAACGAATCGGGGGCCACGCGGTTCGCCGATCTACGTATGTATTTTAATTTCATGCCCTGGGTCTTCATTCTCGTCATCCCCGCCATCACCATGCGCAGCTGGGCCGAGGAGAAGAAGGCCGGCACCGAGGAGATCCTGTTCACCCTGCCCTTCAAGGAGCACGAACTGGTGCTGGGAAAATTCGTGGCCACCTTCATCCTCTTCGTCCTCATGCTGGCCCTCACCCTGGTGGTTCCCGTTTCCCTCTCGGTGTTGGGAGACTTCGAATGGGGCCAGATTCTCGGCCAGTACCTGGGGGCCCTTTTTCTGGGTACGGCCTGCATCAGCGTGGGCCTCTTCATCTCCGCCCTGACCAAAAACCAGATCATCGCCTTTCTCGCCTCGGCCCTCCTCCTGTTCATTCTGGTGTCGATCAACTATTTGAACAACCTGGCTTCCCTGCCTCCCCTGATCGAGGGATTCATCAACCTGCTCAGTTTCCGCTTCCATTACGAAATCCTGGGGAAGGGGTTGATCGAAACGGGCGATCTCATGTATTTCGTCATCATGAGCGCGTTTTTTCTCTTCCTCAACATGAAAATGCTTGTGTTCAAGAAATGGCAGTAAGGAACAACGTATGAATATCAACAAGAAAACCAAAGAAATTATTTTCGGCATCCTTTTTCTGGGAATACTGGTATTGGTCGGGCTTAATGCCTCGCTGTATTCCCTGCGCATTGACGCCACGGAAAACCGGATGTTCAGCATCCATCCCGTATCCCAGAACCTGTTCAAGAACATCCCCCAGCAGGTGCGCATCACCTACTACCTCACGGAAAAATTGAAAACCACGGACCCCGTCTACGGTGAGATCGAGGACATCGTCCGCGAGTACGCGGCCCACGCCAACGGCAAGATCGTGGTGAACGTCATCGACCCCACCCGCGACAACAAGGTGCAGGAGGCGCAGGAGTTCGGCATCGAGCAGTTCGATGCGGGCCGGCAGGCCGCCGTGGACGAGGCGAACATCTTCCTCGCCTATTCGGGGATCGTCATCGAGTACCTGGACCGCCACAAGGTGATCACGCGCATCGGCTCGGTCGACACCCTGGAGTATGAGCTCTCCTCCAAGATCCGCGCCCTGGTTTCCAACCGAACAAAAAAGATCGGCTACCTGGTCGACGACCAGTCGTTCAACATGCAGGAGTTCGCCAACGTGGTGCAGTACCTGCAGCGCGAGTATGACGTCCAGGAAATCAAGCGGGGTGAGGACATCCCCGCCGCCCTGGACGCCGTCTTCGTGATCGGGGGGCTGAACCTGACCGACTTCGACCTCTACCCCATCGACCAGTACCTGATGCGCGGAGGTCGCGTCTTCTTCGCCACCGGAGCCGTGCGGGTGAACATGCAGTACAATATGGCCATCCCCGCGGATAAATCCCCGCTTCTGGATATGCTGAAAAACTACGGCGCCGTGATCCAACCGCACCTTATCATGGAGCAGCCGCAGTTGGCGCTGCCCACCCAGGCGGGGAGGTACAATTATTTCTTCATTACCGTCCAGGATTTCGTTTCCCGCGACAATCCCATCACCGCCCATTTCCAGCCGGTCTACTTCTTCTGGGCCAGCCCCCTGGAGTATTCGGTCACGCCCGCGATCAAGGCGGAAACGCTTGTGGCCACTTCGCCCCGGGCCGTGGCGGTCAAGCAGGATTTCCGCCTCAACCCGCAGGAAGCCTCGCTCATGTACCGGGTCTACGCGGGCGAAGGATCCAAAAGTCTGCCGGTCGTAGCCGCGCTCAGCGGCAATTTCACCAGTTACTTCAAGGGCAAGCAGATCCCCACCCAGGAGGGCGCCGCCCGGGACTGGACCAAGACCGAGGATCTGAGCTCCCCCACGCGCGTCATCGTGGCCGGCGACGCGAACTTCCTGGCGCCCGGCTACCTGACCGCCGCCAACTTCGCGTTTTTCGTCAACTGCCTTTCCTGGCTGGCGAACGACGACGACCTGTTGGCCATCCGCACGCGCGCCCAGCGCGATCCGTCCATGTTGAAAATCGAAGATCCCGAGGCGCGCCGGACCGCCACCACGATCATCAAACTTGTCAATTGGGTGGGCCTGCCGCTGATTGTCATCGCTTTCGGCGTTTTCAACTTCATCCGGCGCCGGAAAAAGCGGACCGCCTGACGAGCCACGCGACATTCAAGGTAGAAAAGGAGCAACAGCAATATGGAATTCAAGAAGCAGTTCATCATATACGGATCGATCCTGGCGGGGTTGGCGGCGTTCTTTATTCTCGGTACCGTAGTCAAAGTGTCGGGCGCCGTGCCCCGGGGGGAAAAAGTTTTTCCGGACCTTAAAAAGGAGGCGGTGGTCCGCATTGACATCACGGACAAGACGGGCCGTCTCGAACTCGAAAAAGGAACCACGGGGTGGCTGGTCAAAACGAACGGGAAATCGTTTGAGGCCGCCAAGGACACCGCCGATTCGCTTATCACCAACTTCACCGACATGCGCCGGGCGTCGACCGCGGGCACGGGCCGGGACACCTGGGCCGCCTTCAGCGTGGACGATGCCTCGGCCGCCAAGATCACCCTTTACGACTCGTCCGGTACGGTCCAGGCCGCCTGCTTTTTCGGCAAAGGCGGTTCCACCAGCTTCAGTCAGTACGTACGCCTGCCCGGCGCCGACGAGGTGATCCAGATTGACAGCCGGATAGAAAAAACCACCTTGCTCAAGGACTGGGTGGAACGCCGTCTCTTCCCGGATTTCACGGCGGATGACGTGGCGCGGGTGGCGGTGAATACGTCCCTGATTTTCTCCGACAAGGCGGAACCGGTCAAGCGCTCCCTCGCCTATACGCTCGTACAGGGCGAAAAGGACAAAGACGGCGGAAACACCTGGAAAATAACGGAGGACGAACGGCTGCCGTTGGCCGGCGCCACGGTGAACGGCTTTATCAGCAGCCTTTCCCGTTTTACCGCGGAAAACGTGGTGACATCCCCGCAGACCACGGACCTGGACCAGCAGCATCCGCTGGGAAGCGTGACCGTGACCATGAAATCGGGAATCACCTACACCCTCTTTCTCCTGGACAAGGCGCCCGAAGGCACCGACGTCTTTTACGTGACCAACCAGGACCACCGGAACGTCTATACTGCGGGCAATTGGGCGCTGAAAGACATCTTCCGTCAGGGCGTGGACTCATTTATCGACGCCCAGGCGCTGCTCAATCTACAGGGAAAATAATGAACGGCTGGACAAGCCGCATATCTGCATTACAAAAAACCCGCCGGTTGCCACGCCGGCGGGTTTTTTATCGGTGTTAGTGGCGGGTGTGTCAGTGAATTTGCCGACTGGACGCCTTGCCATCGGACCGAAAGGCGATAATGGGGCTTTGTCCCCCGCGCGCGGCCTGGGCCAGGGCCTGGACCGCCTCTTCGGTGAAGGCTTGAGGGGTGGGGACGCGGCCGTTGCGGGAGGTGATCCCCATGACGGCGTGGAATTTACGTTCGTACACCTGCTTGTAGAAAAGCTTGGCGGTTTTAATGGCCGTATCGATATCCATACCGGGAGCGATGACCGCCGCGGTGCCGGGATCGTATTCGTGGGCCAGTTCCGCATCCCCGAAAAGTCGATGTATGACGGGCACCAGGTGCATCTTCCAGGCGGCAAGGTCGTCCCCCTCCACCATTATCAGGAAGAGGGCCACATCCTCATTAAAGGAAACGGCGCGTTCGATTTCGTTCGCCAGGCGATCCTGGAAAAACTCGCGCTTTACCAGGCCGGTGTCCGGGTTGAAGCGTTCCCGGCGGCGCGCCTCCCGTTCTTCCTCGCTCCATTCCAGTTCCGGGAGGGAATCGTCCTCTATCCGCCGCGGCGCGGGCGGTGGAGGCGGCGCGGGCCGGGGAGGCGGCGCGGGCCGGGGAGGCGGCGCGGGCCGGGGCGGGGCCTCGCGCCGGGGAAGCTCCGGCAGGTCAAGCGGCTCGTCAGGCGCCAGGGCGCGCTGCAACACGGCGGCCTCCCGGCGGGTGATGATCGCGGTCACCACGATCATGATCAGGGTCAGGCCGAAGAATCCCAGCAGAATAAAGAGAATTTCTTCCAGCAGCGAAAATGAATCATCCTTGGAAAAGCTCACGTAGAGGGCGCTCAGGCGGGGCCGGCCGGGAAGGCGCCGGTCCTTGTATTTGAGAACCAGTTCCATCTCCCTGACGGACGTGCCCAGGGGCTTTTTGTACTCCAGATGGTCGAGAGAACGCCCCAGGTCGGCGTTGACCACATACTCCTTGGATACTCCCTTGGCCCGGATCAGACCGTCGTCGGTAAGGGCCGCCACCACCCGCAGGCGGGGTTCGCTCGACAAGGCCCGGTCAAACAGGTCGGAAATCTCCGGTTCGGTGAAATTGCCCTTGAGGCTGAACTGGATTTCCAGCTGGTAGCGCAGATCCTTGAGAACGCCCTCCACCCTTTTTTCATTGTCCAGGGAGAAAATTTCAATGCGGAAAAGGGTAAAAACGAAGATGCCGCTCAGGAAGAGGAGTGTAAAGACCGCATAACCGATGATGATATGCCGCCTGGTATTCTCCATAAAAACCGTGGCCTCCTTAGGACCGTATTGTATACCCTAGGTGGGGATGTGTCATGACAAAGACGGTTTCGATATCGAACAGCGATGTCGCATACATCTTATTGTATTTTTACCACGAAGGCGCGAAAAACACAAAGAAAAAAGAAGAAAAACATGTGAATACACCAATTCACGGCTCGTATATGCCAATTCTTTCTTTCGTGTCCGGTGCATCCCGGGGGAGGCGCCCGTGCCTTTATGGCACATAAATAATTATGCGGCAATACTGGTTTCTTATAATATATTTTCGAACAAATTTAAACCGATTTTCTGTACAATTTTTTATTTTTTTGCTACCGTATCCACGATGGTGCGGCGTGCGCTGTACATTAACGCACCGTCCCCGCCAGGAGGCCGTATGAACACGCGCCGACGCTGTTTGCCCGACGGCTGGTATCCCCGCTCCCGGGCCGATACCATGCACAGGATCGAATCCCTATCCTCATCTCTCTCCGTCCGTACCCGGAACGCCCGGGCCGGCGTCCTCCCCCATGCCGGTTGGGACTTCTCCGGCAAAGCCGCCCTGTCGGTGATCCTGTCCATCGCCGCGCCGGTCGATACCTGCGTGGTGGTCGGCGGACACCTCCCGGCGGGCGCCGGAGTATTCGCGGCCCCGGAAGACGCCTATGAAACGCCCCTGGGTCACCTGACGGCCGATCGCGAATTCATCACCGAACTCTCGGGCCTCATCCCCCTTCAGAAAGACCTGTCGCCGGATAACACCGTTGAGATACAACTGCCGTTCCTGAAATACGCCTTCCCCGACGCCCGGGCCGTGTGGCTGCGCGCCGCCCCTTCCGAGGAGGCGCCGCAACTGGGCCGGGCCCTGCACCAGACGGCGCTACGCACCGGCCGCCGGATTGTGGTCCTGGGATCGACCGACCTCACCCATTACGGTCCGGATTACGGATTCACCCCCCACGGCCGGGGAGAGAAGGCCCAGGCCTGGGTGAGGGACGTCAACGATAAAAAGATAATCGACGCATTGCTCGAACTGGATACGGCGGGCGCGTTGGCGGCGGCCCGACACGATGCGTCGGCCTGTTCCGCCGGGGGCGCGGTCGCGGCCGCGGCCTTCGCCCGCTCCGGAGGAACCGCCCGCGGGGAACTCCTCACCTACTACACCAGCTATGACATATTCCCCCACGATTCGTTCGTGGGATACGCGGCCATTCTCTATCCGCAAGTCCCCTAGCCTGCGGCGGGCTCCTCCTCGGCCGAACGCAGCCGTTCCAACGCGAAATCCCGCACCCGCGAAAGCAGGCGGGCGCCGTCCGTTACGCTCCCCTTGGTCTCCGCCCGCAGGCTGGCCAGCGTGGGCATGAGGGTGGCCCACAGCGCCCGTTGTTCGCCCGTAAGCTCGTGCAGGTAGTTGATGACCGGATTGTGGGGCGCGGGAAGCTGTTCGAGCTCCTCGCGGTAGCCGGCCAGAAACTCGTCCGCGGAGGTCACCGGCGCTCCGGCCGAAAACATGCCCGTCATGCGTTCGGCCCGGGGGGGGTGAGCCTGTGGCAGGTCGAAGGCGATACCCTTGACCGGCCGGTGCACGATGGTGACGTCGATCGACCGGAAAAGCCACTCCATCCGTTCCTTGTAGGAAAGAAGCGGCTTGGTGGTGTAGCGGATGAACCCCGGCAGGCGCTCGCTCAATACGGTTTTATTCCTGAAAATCAAATCGCAGAAGGCCGTCTCCACGGTGGACAGCCGGTTCTCCCTGACCCGGAAATACCGGTACAGGTAGGTGCCCCGGGCGTAGGTTTTACCCTCGGGGTAGGAAAAATCCACCCCGAAAAGCCGGATCTCGCGGGCGCCCAGGCTGGCGGCCAGACTCACCGCCGCGTGGGAAACATTGCCCCCGGACGTGTCGATGCGGGGGAATACCCGCCAGCGCCGGTTTAGAAACTGTGAAAAGGGATGTCCGCTGGAGAAAAAGATAAGCCGGTCGGAAAGGCGGGAGAGCAGCGGCGGGGAAGCCAGGTCAAGCACCAATGGGATATGCCGGGGGAACCCGGACAGAAAATGGTGGTAGCTGACCTGCTGGCAATCGATCGAGATGACGCAATCGGGCTCGATGCCATGACTGAGGAGACAGGGCAGCGACGTGTCCGACGCGATCAGAAAATAGTCCTTCCGGTCCGCCCGAATGTGGTCGATCCCGGCTTCCAGGGACGGCCCCGCCCCGGTCACCATCACCTTATGGTGGGGGCTCAACGTGGTGCTGGCCCGTTCGGCGGCGCGGAAATTGAAAAGGGTATTGACGAACCATTTTTTCCCGAAGCGGGACTGGACCGTATAGTCATCGGCCACCTTGCCGATCACCCGTTCCACGGCCTGAAGCACGTCCTTGAAATACTCCTTGGCGGCAGTGAAGCGCGGCCAGAGGGGGATGGACTTGAGATCGCCCAGAAGCCCGGGAATGTAGTTGGACAGCAGGTACTCCTCGATCTCGTCCGCGGTCTTGTCCACCAGGAGCTTGACGCGGGGATCGAGAAAAATATGGGTCAGGTCGATTGATTCCAGCACGCGGTGCAGCAGGGGCAGGGACTGGTCCACCACAAGAATACTCGAAACCGTTTCGAGGGCAAGAAAGGGCGCGATATGGTACCCCGCCCCCAACCCCAGAAAGAGCAGTACCCCGTCACCCGCGTACATGTCCAGGAACCGCTCCCCTTCCCTTTCCGGATTGAAGGTGGAATGGAGGGGCAGCCCGGCGGCCTCGATTCCCAGGACCGGCACCGTCGCGCCCGTCCGCGCCCGCGTAAAACTTACCGCCGGCGTTACATCCTGACGGCCGTCTTCCCGCGACAGCTCGCGGGATACGTCCGGGTTGTTCAGGGCCAGCGCCAGCAGATTGCGTTCCAGAAGCGTATGGTCAGGCATAAGCCGTCTCCCCCGCGTATCGTGACCGCAGTCCGGTGAGAAAATCTTTGGCGGTCCGGCGGCGGGCGGCCGCCGCGCCGGACGAACCGCCTGAGTCTTGACCCGGCCGGACGCCCGCCAGAAAGCGCAGCAGTTCGTCCACCAGGCCCGGTGCGGTCGCGGCGGGCCGCCGGGCTTCCCGTTCCAAACAGACAATCCATTCGCCCAGCAGGGTGTCCACGATCCTCTTCCGCTCTTCCCGGCCGGGGTAGTGCCGGGCCGGAGAGAGTGCGGGCTTCGCGCCGGAGAGGGCGGCGTTCCCCGCCTCGCCCTCCAACTCGTCCGCGGTCACGGTTTCCATGCCGGGCACGTCCACCGGGGACGGATTGAGCCGGGCCGCGGTGATGCGGGCGCAGATCTCGGTAAACGAAGAAGCGTAGACCTGGAGGGAGGGGCCCGTGCGGCAGCCGGTGTCCGGCAGCGTCTCCGGCGTCAGCGTTTGGGTGCGCTCCCAGAGGAGCGAGGTAAGCGGAGACAACCGGCGGGCGGAGGCTTCATGGCGCGCATCCCAGGCGTGGGGCGTTACATGCGAGCGGATATCACGGTGACAAAAGTCCAGCCCGCAGAAAACCGCCCGGGTCGCGCCGCAGGCCCGGGCCAAAAGAAGAGCGCTGCCGGCCACGGTGCCATGGGCGTCCACGGCCGGGACGGTGAGCCCGCTGCGCCTGATCAATTCGCATTCGAAGAAGGCGGGCTGGGCGAAAAGGAGTACAGGCGCTCCCGTGCGCCAGACACCGCGTGCCGCGCTTAAGGGCATGGCCACCGGCGGAATGGCCGTCCCGGCTCCGAGCAGGAGGGCGGATGCATAGTGCCCGGGATCGGTGGTGACCACCAGATCAGGGACCAGACCGGCTTCCCGCAGGGCGGGCAGGGAGGAAGCCAGGGCCCAGAGGTTCAAGCGGTCCCGCAGGCGCGCCAAAAGCGGCAGTGAGGACGTAAGCGAGGGACCGGAGGCGGCAATGACCAAAGGCAGTCCGCCGCGCAGCGGATTGCCGCTGACCGGTTCCAGCCTGAGGAAGTTGATCAGGCTGTTGGCGAACCAGCGCCGGCCGCTCGCGGCCACGGTCAGTCCGCCGAAACCGTTCTCCCTTAATATCCGCACCACCTGTGTCCGCGCCCGGGACGACCACTCGGGGAAAGCCCGGGCCGATGCCGGCCATTCCAGGATCATTACCTCCCCGGCTTCCCGTTCACCTATGACGAGACGGAGGAAATCCTCCAGTGCTTGCGGAGATTCGGGAGTCCAGACGCTTTGGCCCCGGCCGTGGGCCGGGGCCAACGCCCCGTCATAACAGACCGACCCTACCGGCACGTGCGGCAGAAGGGTGCGTACCGCCTCCTCCAGATAGCCGAGCACCCCGCCCAGCACCAGCACCAGGGCGGGCCGACGGCTTTCCAGGGCCCGGGTAACAAAGCGGGCCGCCGCCTTTCCCGGATCGTACGCCGAAAAGAGCGACACCTCTCCGGCACGAACCGTGCGGCGGCCGTTGGCGGCGGTGGAGAAAATAATACGCTGATCCATGGTCAGAGGGCGGCGGCGATCTCAAGGGGCTTCATACCGCAGGCCGGATACTCGAACACGCGCGTGGCGCTGAGGGCCGGCCGGGCGGGGAACAATCCCTTGAAGACATCGGTGAACAGGTGCGACAGGGTGACGATGAAAAGTTCCCGGGAGAAAAACCGGGAGGCGCGCAGCACGACCACCACCTCTTCCTCTCCATGCGGAACGGCGGCGCCCAGCTGTGAAAAATAGGCATTCATAACGTAGAGTACGATTTCCCTGAACCGGTATCGATCGAACAGCCCGTACCCGCCGTACATACTTTGGAAAAGCGGCGAAAGCGGCAGTTCGATCACCAGGAAGGTCTCGGGACGGGCCGAACCCGATTCGAGCAGGGCGGGCAAGGCCTCCTCCGCCCCGTTGAAAAGCGGACCGGGTACGTCCAGTCCGCTCAGCCGTTCGGTGATCTGCGCGATGGACGCGCCGACCTTGCGGGAAAGCGTTTGAAACAGACCTTCAACCGAGTCCCGGTGTTGCGGATGGAGAGCGAAATTGCTGACCAAAAGGCTCCCTTCCAGCGTCCCCTGGTGGACGAAGGGAAAGTGATACAGGGGTTGGGGCAGTTCCCGGCCGAGCTCAGGAAAGAGCGTCCGCGCGCCCGCCAGCCGGAAGGAGGAAGAGAGGGTCCGGCGCCATTGCTCCTCCGCGAATTCCAAAGCACCCGACAGCGCGGGATGAAAACCCCGGGAAAGCCACGGCGTAAAGCGGCGGCGCAAGCCGTTGTAGAGAAAAAATGCGCTGCGGGGCAAACTGAATTCTTTTATCAGCAGGGAGTAGAGGCCGGGAAAATACGTGAAGTCACGGGTTAAGAGATCTATTTTCTCAAGCAGCCGGTCGATGTGAACGGAGTCGCCGACCACAAGGAGGGACTCGCCGGACACGCCGCCCTCGGGTTCCAGATTGAGAAAAAGGAGGGACTTGCGCAGCAATCCCCGGCCGCCCACCGGGGAAGGCTGGGACGCGCGGGCGTGGGCATGGGCGCCGGTCGCATCGCCGATGCGCGCGGAGTACACGGTCAATTTCCGCAGCAAGCCGCCGCTTTGTCCCGTAACGACTTGGATGGATATGGCTTTTGCAAGAAGACCCATGGCGTCCTTTGCCGTCCGGTGAAAAGAATGTCGGGAGGTCAGGTTACCAGTCCCAGCTCCTCGAAGAGTTTCTTGTAGATCGCGAAATACTCCGATTTCGCGAACTCCTCAATTTTTTCCTCGGGGAGTGATTCAAGCAGCTGGTCCATGTACCCGAGCACGGATTTGATCTCTTCCTTCAACCCCGACGGCAGCTGCATGTCGGCCTTTCCCGCTGAAGGGGCGGCGGGCATCGCGGGTTCCGGGGCGGCGGAAAGTTCCTCGCCGATTTCGTCGAGAGGCGCCACGGCTTCCAGATCAAACGAAGCGTCCGATCCGGCATCCGCGGGAAGCTCTAACTCCTCCAGGCTTTCCAGATCCTCTGAGGCCTCCAGGTCGGGGCCTTCCCCGCCGGTTTCATCCAGCTCCGGAATTTCAATTTCAATTTCTCCCGCGTCGGCGTCCTGCGGCGCCTCCGGGGATACTTCCTCAAAGGAAACCAACTCCTCTTCGGCCTCCACCGGCGCGGTCGCGGTCAAATCCTCCTCCGCCGCCGGCTCCTCGTAGCCGAGGATGTCCTCGCCCAGGTCGAGTTCGGTCTCTTCGGGCGCTTCGGGCGCTTCGGGCGCCGGTTCGGCTTTTTCCTCTTCCTTAATATCCGCGGTGGTGAGTATGTTGTCCAGTTCCTCGCCCGTCAGGGCGATGGTCTCATCCTCTTCATCTTCAAAGAAATCAGCTCCCTCATCCCCGGCCGCCTGGCCGACGCTTTCGGCCCGTCCCGCCGTTTTCTTGCCGCGCAGCACGCCGAGTTCCTTCTTGAGCTGGGTCAATTCGGATTTTATGGAGCGCAATTCCGACTCAATCTTCTTCAACACCGAGGAGCCGGCGTCCCCCGTTTCCGACGGCTGTTCCAGGTCCCCGCCCAGCGATTCCAGATCCTCATCCGCCTCGGGGATGGCGGTTTCTTCGGAGAGCGGCACTTCAATCTCCTCGCCGCCGGCCTCCTGGCCGAGGTCGAGTTCGATTCCATCGTCGGCGCCCAATTCCAGTTCGGGGATCTCTTCAAGCATTTCCTGATCCCCGTCCACGCCTTCGGTTTCCAAGTCACCAATATTTTCCTCTTCCACCGGGAGCGCCAGGGATTCTTGGCCTGCGTCGTCCGTTGACTCGTCCAGCGAAAAATCGAGACTCTCCGCGCCGCCGGTTTCGTTTTCATCATCCAGCGAGAGAGATATCGATTCTTCTTCACCGCCCGGAGACGCGGTATCTTCATCCGGCAGCTCCAGGTCCTCGATCTCAAGATCCCCATGGTCGGTTGTTTCCGGTTCACCCACATCGTCCAACTCCAGAGGCAAAGCGGCGAAATCGTCGTTGATAATATGCGGGTTGATCTCGTCCACGTCAGGCGAGGGAGCCGCGGGCACCGCGGGCCCCTTCTTGGTGGCCGCTTCATCATCGGGGGACTTTTCGGAAATCTCTATTCCCAGATCGTCCAGGGAAACGTCCTCGAAATCACCGCCGGCTTCGCCGGCCGGTTCCTCGACAAGGGTTTCCTCGCTGTCCATCTCACCGACAGCCGGTGGCTCATCCTCCCGGACCACGGTTTCCTGAACGGGCTCGGCTTCCTCCAGCGTCAGCTCATCGTCAAACGACGGCAGGTCTTCATCCAATGCCACTTCCTTCTCGCCTCCCACATCTTCCGGACCCGGCAGCGTTTCCTCCTCGGGTATGTCCAGATTGTCTATCATGTGCTCGTCCGGAGCGGTGTTACGTTCCGGGTCCACCGAGGGCTGGTCTCCCTCGTCTTCCAGACTGAGATCTTCCAATTCCATCTCCTTATCGTCAAAGGAGTCCTTCTGCTCGAAATCTTCCGGCTCCGCCTTTACCCAGATGCCGTATTCGTCCAGATCGAGCGTTGCGCCGTTCCGGGCCGACGCCTCCCCTCCATCGTCGAGAGACGGCAGGGAATCTTTCATATCCGGTTCGTTGTCCGAAGAGGAGGAGGAAACTGCTTTGATTGTTTTAGCCATGTGCTACTCCTGAAACTCCTCGCGCTCTTATCCGGCCGCCAAAGCCCGGCAAAAACACGTTTTCGCTGACACACCGGCGAAAAACCACTCGTGATTCACCGGCGTTAAGTGATCACCTCATCCCGCGCCTGCGGGCCGCTTCCGGCCGCCCCCGGCCGCTCCCGGCCGCTGTCAGGCACGCCGGCCGGAACTTTGGGTGATGTGAATATTATCGGTGTTTTTTTAAATCTTTATAGAATAAATCTAATTCAACTTCTTTTTCATTGTCAATAAGATTCCGGGCCTTCTTATAATTTTATGCATTTTTGAGGAAATTGGAAACATTTTTTCACGTTATCGGGCCGGCCCAGGCCGGCTCCGGTGAGCGCGGCCGTGCGTCGGGAGGAAAAAGATCACGATCGGCGGCGAGTTTCCGGTTAAGGGAAGCGCCGTTTCCGCCGTCAATATGAACGTATGATAATGCGGCGCGTTCTGGGATGCAGCTATCTGGGCTTCTCCCTCTTCATCCTGCTAAGCCTCTTTTTCGGTAAAAGCGGGTTGGTGCGGCTGTCGGACCAGGCGGAATACAAGGCCCGCCTGGAGGCCAATATCCGGAACCTGCAGGAGATCAACCAGTCGTTGACCCTGGAACTCAAGGACTTGAGCGCCAGTCCGGATACCATCCGCTTGTACGCCCGGGACTACGGGTATTTCGGTAAAAACGAGGAAGTGATCAAAATCCAGGGAGCGCCCGCCGTGCGGCGTTCGTACAAGCTGGGCTCGCTCCTGAAGCGGACGGATTCAGGCGGAGAAACCAACCCGCTCTTCCATATCATAGGCTTCTCCGCCGCGCTCATCTCTTTCGCCTTCTCCCTGCCGCTGCTGCGCAGGCAGCCCCATGGTCATCGACGGTAAGCGAAGCGAGGCGGTGAGTACCGCCCAGGCAATCCTCTCCCGCGGCGGCGTGGCCGTCTTTCCCACGGACACCATCTACGGATTCTCCGGCCTGGCCCCGGAAACGGAAAAGCGCATCCGCGCGCTCAAGGGCCGGGGTGAGGACAAACCCTTTCTCATGCTCATCGCCGATCCGGACTGGATCAGCGCCTGGAGCGACGTTCCCCTCCCCCCGGCCCTGCGGCCCTTCTGGCCGGGTCCCCTGACCCTTATCTTTCCCGGCCGCGCACCGGGAATAAAATACGCCTTCCGCCTGCCCGACCATCAGTTTCTGACCGCGGTGCTCCAGCGGATCGGGCGGCCCGTCTACTCCACGAGCGTCAACCGGGCGGGGGAACCGTTTCTATGGAAAATCGACGAAATAATAGACAGGTTTGAATCTCGGGTCGATCTGATCGTGACCGCGGGCGACCGGCCCGGAGGCGCTCCCTCCACCATGCTGGACCTCTCCACCCGGCCCTATACCGTGGTCAGGCAGGGGGAGACCGTCATCCCCGGAGAATTGCTGCAGTAATCCCGATTGACAGGCACTGAAGAAGCGGCGGCTTCCGCCGTCCGGGCCGGCTAGCCGGCCGCGGCCTTGACCACCCGGTTGCGGCCCTCTTCCTTGGCCTGATAGAGCGACCGGTCGGCTTTTTGCTTGAGATCGTCCAGTACGGTCCCCGAATCGGGAAAGCCGGCCACGCCCTGACTCACGGTTACGGCCAGCCGTCCGGGGGCGGGGGGAATGGTGATGACCGCCTCCTCCACGGCCCGGCGGATACGCTCCGCGCGCCGAGCCGCCTCCTCCAGGGACGTGCCCGGCAGCAGCAGGGTGAACTCGTCGCCGCCGTAACGGGCCAGCACGTCCGTGTCCGTGAGCGCGGTTTTCATCACCTCCACGACGCGGCAGAGGAGCTTGTTGCCCACGTCGTGGCCGTGCGCCTCGTTGATCTCCCGGAAACGGTCCAGATCCATCATGACCAGCGAGTAGGACTGGCCCTTGGCCTGAGCCGAGGCGTGCTGCTCCACCAGGAGCCGGTCCAGGTAGCGCCGGTTGTAGGCGCCCGTGATCTCGTCGGTCACGGCCCGGCGTGAGGCCTCATTGCCCCACCGCACCATGTCCGACACGAAATGTGAAGTGGCCTTGAGACGCTGGGCCGTGGTGTTGAGCATTTTGTACATGATTTTGATGGCCGCCCGGGGTTGGCGATCCATGACCCGGTAGAAATCGCGTTCGTGCATGCGGTAAAGCACGCTCGCCTCCACGGCCTCACAGGTGGCGGAGCGGGGCGCGTCGTCCACGATCGACATCTCTCCGAAGAAGTTTCCCGCCCCGAAACGGGCCACTTCCTTTTCATTACCGTCGGCGGTGCGGATGACGCTCTTGACCGTACCCTTCTTGACGATGTAAAACTCGCTGCCCACGTCTCCCTCGCGGAAGAGCACCTCGCCCCCGGCGAGCTTCCGTTCCGCCAGTTCGCCGGCCACGGCCCGCAGTTCGCGGTCCGTGCATTCGCAGAGGATGGAAACCTTTTTGAGGAATTGCCTGGAAATCATACGGCCCGGTACACCCTGTTCCCGCCGTCCTTGCGCGCGTCGAACATGCGCGCCACCGCCTTCTCCACGATGGCCGCGGCGCAGTCGCCGTGCGCGGGATACGCGGCCAGCCCGATGCTGGCCGTCAGCGTAATGGAATCATTGTTAATGACGGGGGCCAAATCAATGGCTGAAATGGCCTTGAGAAGCTCCTCGGCCGCGCGTGCCGCCGCGTCCGCGTCCGTATCGGGCAGCACCGCCATCAGTTCGTCGCCGCGGAAGCGCACGCCGACGCCGTTCTTGCCGGCCCCGGCCGCGACCGTCTCCGCCAGGAGGCGCAGCGCCTTATCGCCCGCCTCGTGGCCGTAGCCGTCGTTCACGTCCTTGAAGTTGTCGGGCTTGACGGCCAGAAGCACGCTGGACCGGCCCCAGCGCGGCAGCTGGGCGGCGAAGTCTTCCTCCAGGTAGTTCTTGTTGTACAGTCCGGTCAGCTTGTCGTAGAGCAGCTGACGGCGCAGGTCGTCGATCCAGGGCGTCTTCTCCGAGACGAGCTTGTTGGTCTCGCGGATGCGCTGGGAAACCTGGGCCAGGAGTTTGTTGAGAATGCGGGCGAAGAGGGCCGGGTGCCGCTTCAACAGCGACGCGAAGGAGAGCCCCGGCCGGGGGAAGACCAGAAGGATGGTGTCCGTCTCGGCCGCGGCGGACACGGTGCGGGGCGCGTCCTCAAAGAGATCCAGTTCGCCGAAGAGCTCGCCCTCGATGAACTGGGCGATGTCGCGCGTCTCGCCGTTGTCCCCGGCGATGATCCTGACGCGGCCCTGCCGCACCACGAAAAGCGATTCCCCGTTCGTGCCCGCCGCAAAAATCTCGTCGCCGTCGGGATAGACCTCAAACTCGCTGTAGCGGGCGATGACGTCCAGCTCGTCGGATTTGAGCTTGTGGAAGAGCGCCACCCGCTGGAGGAGTTCGTGTTTGCGCTTTACGTCGTTTTGGTCATCGGTCTGCGGCTTGCGGGACACGGTTTTCCTTTCCGTCTTCAGGCGAGTCTCAGCTTAATGGTAGCGAATTTTGACCGCTGAATCAACTTTTTCGGCCCGGCGGCCGGGCCGGAGACGGATCCCTCCGTCGCGCATCAGCGGGGCAGCGCGGCGAACTCCTTATTGGTCGCCTCGATCTGATCGTTGTACAGCGCGATGAATTCTTCGGGAGTTTTGGCCTTGGCCTCGGCCGGATCCACGCCCAGGACCCGGTAGATCTTCTCAATGCGGGCGACGTTGATCGACCCCGGGGCCAGGGGCGTAAAGCGGTAGGACGAAAGTTCCCCGTTGAGGATGTAGCCTTCGCCCAGATCGAGCAGGCGCACGGGCTTGTCGTCGGTGCCCAGAAAACCTTCCGCCACCGCCATTTCCGCGAAGGGGCTGCCATCGACCGCGAATCCGGCGCCGCGCTTGTCGGGCGGCAGGGTCTTGATGACCGCGTCCAGCACGCCGCCCACCGGGAAAAGCAGCGCCTGCTGTTCGTTGAGAGGCCAGGCGTTATGGAACATCAGGCACGTCTGGCGATTGCCGAGCGCGGCCCGGGAGAGCATGGCCGCCGTGCCCTTGAACTCCAGGCCGAGGTCCTTGTAGTAGGCGTCCAGGGTTTTCATACGCACGTTTTCGAAGCAGTTGTACGTGCTCATGTAGAGCAGGGCTCGCGCCTTTTTCCGGATCACTTCCCGGTCGATGTTCTGGAAAAACCCCTCATCCAGCGTTCTCCCGCCCAGGGCCTGCTTCTGCAGTTCCTTATTGTCGCGGTACTCCTTCTTGGAGAAATACTCCGCCTTGATTTTTACGCCCAGGCCCAGGATGCGCAGGGGCCGGGCGGAGCGGGGCAAGCCGTGGTTGATGGTCCACACCTGGCGAAAGAGCTGCAGGCTCTCCTGGTAGGCGATGGAGACGAACTGGTTGGTGAGAATATCGCGCGTTTGTTCTTCATCGTATTCATCCGCGGTCAACAGGGCGTCGATCTTTTCCTGGTCGTCCGCCAGGGCGAACTCCACACCGACGGCCCCCACGTCCCGTTCCAGCAGCCCGGAGACCGCCTGGCGCACGATCTGAAAATTGTTGTGGGAAAACGAATCGCCCAGGTACACCACGTCATGATTCCGGAAGGCGTCCAGGATGAAGTCTTTGGGCGACCGCGAGCGGGACAGTATATAATCCGTATAGGCGGCCCGGTCCTGTTCCGACAATTCCGGGATGACGGCCCGGGGCGCGCCGCAGCCGCGGCCCAGGGTGGTGAAGAGGGTGGTGGCCAGCAGCACGCCGCCCAACGCAATAAGGAGAAAGGTAAAATTGGATTTCTTCTTCTGTTCCATAGGGCGTGCAGTCTACAGTAATCCGCCGGTTTGGGCAAGCGCGCGGGGTGAATACGCCTAGAACACGATATCCTTGGCGCGGATCGTGTCCCCCTGGGAGTAGATAAGGGCGCGTTCGATCACGTTGCGTAGTTCCCGGACATTGCCGGGCCAGTCATGGGCAAAGAGTTTCTCCCGCGCGTCGTCGGCCAGTTTCCGGCCGCCACCTGAAGTCTCCAAAAAATACAGCGCCAGGTAGATGACATCCTCCGGGCGGTCCTTGAGATCGGGCAGGTCGATGGGCAGAACGCTGATGCGGTAATAGAGGTCCTCGCGAAAGGCCCCCTCCCCCACCATGGCTTTCAGGTCGCGGTTGGTGGCGGTCACGATGCGGATGTCCACCGGGATCGCCTCGCCGCCGCCCACCCGGGTCACCCGCTTCTCCTCCAGGGCGCGCAGGAGTTTCACCTGGGCGTCGGGGGGCATCTCGCCGATCTCGTCCAGGAAGAGCGTGCCCGAGTGCGCGTTCTCGAACACGCCCGGCCGGGAGCGGGCGTCCGTGTACGCGCCCCGTTCCGACCCGAAGAGCTCGGTCTCCATCAGGTTGAGGGGAATGGCCCCGCAATTGAGGCTGATAAACGGGCCCCGGGCGCGCGGAGAAAGCCGGTGCAGGGCCTGGGCCACCAGTTCCTTGCCCGTGCCGGATTTGCCCGTCACCACCACGGCCGCCGGACTGGCCGCGCACTTGACGATCATCTCCTTGACCCGGCGCATGGCCGCCGACTCCCCGATGATGGCGTCCAGCACGCTTCCGGGATCCTGAGCCGCCTGCCGCCGGTACCGTCCGGCGTGGGAAACCGCGGCCAGGATGGTGCCGGTGAGTTTTTTTATATCGTACGGCTTGACGATGTAATCGCAGGCGCCGGCCTGGATGGCCCGCACCACGCTGGCCGCGTCCCCCTCGGCGGAAAGCATGATAACCGGCGGGGCGGTGGGCGACGCCGCGATCTTTTCCAGCACCTTGTGCCCGGAGATGCCCGGCAGGTTGATGTCCAGCAGTACGGCGTCGGGCGTCTCTTTGGCCAGCATTTCCAAGCCATGTTCGCCGGAATAGGAAGAGAGAATATGGTAGTCATCTTCCAGGAGCATCCGCAGGGTCTTGTGCGCCTGGACATCGTCGTCGATGTAGTGGAGGGTGAACATGGCATGAGCATACTACGCTTTACCGATTGTTTGAATAGGGTGATGAGCGTCGGTGGGGCGCGGTCTACAACTTAAAAATCTTGTACGCCAGGAGTAGAAAGTTGAACCAGAAGTAGCGCAGCAGCCGCAGCACCCGCCAGGGGTGGCTGAAGAGGCCGGTGGCGGATTCGAAGCCCGCGGCGAAGGTCTTTTCATTGACGTATTTGACGCGGCCGGCGAAGATCTCGAAGCAGTCGTCCACGTAGACGGCCACACCCTTCTGCAGGTCCTCCCGGTGGCGGTGGATCCAGACGTCGCGCTCGCGCAGGCCGCGGCCGATCAAAATGAAGCTGGGCGCGGACTTCTTGATGGCCGTGAGAATGTCCTTTTCCACCTCCGGCCTGGAATACCCCGCGTGTCGGCCGATGATCTTCAGCGCCGGGAACGAAGTGCGGACGTTCTGTTCCGCCTTTTCCAGGTCCTGCTTGCGGGCCCCGAAGAGGTAGACCGACAGCCCGTTCTTCTCCGCGTAGGAAAGCAGGCTGATGATGAAATCGAACGGGTTGTAGCGGAAGGCCCGCACGCGCCGCAGGAACTTGAGGCCCCGGATAATGCCCCGGGCCGAGGGCAGGATGAGGGAGGATTCGTACAGGCATTTATAGTAAAGCATGCGGCGGCGGGCGCGGAACAGTCCCTTCATGTCCAGAAAACTGATCTGGTGGTTCTGGCCCGAGGAGAGCATCTTGCCGATGAGATGGAAACAGGTCTCTTCATCGACCACGTCCACCGGCACTTTCAGAAAATAGTAACGTTTTTTCTGGCTCACTTTGTTTTCCACGCAGTCCTCTCCGACTCAAGTATCTGTACGGCCGCGCACAGCACCACGGCGGCCGTTTCCGAACGCAGGATGTTGTGCCCCAGATGCACGGGAACGAATCCCTTGTCCGCCAGGGACCGGCGCTCCTCCGGGGCCAGGCCGCCCTCGGGTCCCACCAGAATCCGGATTAATGGCGGCGTCCGGGCGCCGAGCGCTTCGTGCAGGGAAAGGCCGGCCTGCTCGTCCGCGTACAGGCACGTCTCCTCCGGCGCCGCGGGATCGATGCCGGCCCAGGGGCGGATCGCCTCCACCACGGGCGGATCGTGCCGCCCGCTCTGCTGGTAGGCCGCCCGGGCGATCTTACGCCAGCGTTCCACCCGCTCCACCAGCCGGGGCACGTCCTTGTCCCGGACCGCCCCGTGCGCGCTTACCACGGGTACGACGCGCGCTACGCCGACTTCCACGGCCATGCGCACGATCAGGTCCATCTTCACCGGTTTGGGCAGGCACATGACCAGCGTCACCCGGGGCGACGGACTCTGCTTCTGATCCGCCGCCGCCCGGCGTACCCGGAACACCAGCCGGTCGGGCTCCCGGCGTTCCAGGGTCAGCAGGTAGCGGCCGCCCGCCCGATCTCCGGCCGGAATCACGGCCCCCTCCCCGATCCGCAGCACGTGCGCCAGGTAATGGAAATCATCACCCGTGGCCTCGTACCGGTCATTATTATCCGGGAGAGGGGGAATAAGCAACTGCCGCATACACTCTATCCCGGGCCCACGATCTGCACCGCCACGCGGCGGGTGCGGGGCCCGTCGTATTCGCAGAAGAATATCCCCTGCCAGGTGCCCAGGAAAAGATCTCCCTCGGCCACCGGGATCTGAACGCTGGAGCCCGTGACCAGCGTCTTGATATGCGCGTCCGAGTTGCCTTCCGCGTGGGCGTACCCGTCATGGGCCGGCACCAGGCGCGCCAGGGTGACTGTGATGTCGCGCACCACCGAAGGATCGGCCGCTTCATTGATGCAGACGCCGGCCGTGGTGTGCGGCACGTAGACCAGGCACACGCCGTCGCGCACGCCGCTGGAGCGGACCGCGCGGCGGACGTCATTGGTGATATTGATGAACTGGGAACGCTCCCTGGTCCGCACCTCGAACTGGGTCACCATTATCCGCTTCCGTGCTCAGCGCGCCCGGGCGCCCAGCAGGTCCACCGCTTTCTTAAGCACGGTGTCCGTGTTCAAATCGTAGACGGGCGGATTGTTCACGTTGCGGTACACCTCGCGCAGGATGAGCCGGCGCAGCGCGATTTCGCGGAGGTCGATCCCCTGTTTCTTCAGCTGGGCGATAAAGGCGGTTATGTCGCTTTCGCCCGGGTGCGGCTTCTTCTTAACGAACTCCGTAATGAGGTTTTCCTTAATGATGCGTTCGTAGGAAGTTTTCTCCGCGTCGGTGTATTCTTCTTCCTTGACTTCCACGTCGGGGATGACGCCCACCTTGTCCACCGTGGCGCCGCTGGGCGTGTAGTAGCGGGCGACCGTCAGCTTGAACCCGGAGTCCGCGGCGAACTTGACGTGCTGGACGGTTCCCTTGCCGTAGGATTTTTCTCCCAGGATGGTGGCGCGGCCGCGGTCCTTGAGAGCCCCGGCCAGGATTTCCGACGCCGAGGCCGAGCCCCGGTCGATGAGCACGGTGACGGGCAGGTTGGCCGGCCAGAGGTCGTTCGAGCGCTTGGCGGAGTACACCACGTTTTCCGACGCGATCCGTCCCTTGACGCTCACGATCACGCCGTCGGACAGGAAATAGTCCGCGATGGTGATCACGCTGGAGAGCACCCCGCCCGGATTGGAACGAAGATCGATAACGAGGGAGCGGGCGCCTTTCTTCTGGAACTCGGTCAACACGTCCCGGACCCGTTCCGGCGTGTACGTGGTGAACTCAATGATCTTCAAGTAGCCCACCGAGGAGCCGATCATCGCGTGCTTGACCGTGGGAATTTCGATCTTGCCGCGCGTCAGATTAACGTCGAATTCCAGCGTCTCTCCGCGGCGGACCGTGATCTTGACGGATGAACCCGGCGTGCCGCGCAGGCGCTTGACCACGTCGTCCAGGGTCATTTCCAGGGTCGATTCACCTTCCACCTTGACAATAAGGTCTCCCGCGTTCATGCCCGCCTTGTAGGCCGGCGTTCCTTCAATGGGAGACACCACCTCCACCGGGGTATTCTCAATGGCCTTGCCGTGGGAATCGAAAAGCCGTTGTTTGGATATCACCAACCCCACGCCGCCGAATGCGCCCGTGGAGGTATCCTCGAGCTCACGCAAGGCTTCCTCCGTGATGTAGGCGGAATAGGGATCGTCCAGGCTCTTGAACAAGCCGTCCAGAGCGCCGTCGATCATGCGTTTGGCGTTGGTCTTGTCCAGGTCGACGTAATTATCCTTGATGTAATAGTAGATTTCATTGAATTTCTGCAGGGCCCGCAGGTCGTCATTGGCCGGATTCTGGGCCAACACGGAAGGGGCCAGGGAAACAAGCAGGATAAAGGCGAGCAATCCCGTGGTGATGAATATCCAAACCAGTCTTTCTCTTTTGGTAATGGATCTGAACAAACTCATTGGAGCCTCCCGGGCATGGAAATTGACGTTTTTCTCAAAACCGCCGGCGTCATCCCCGGCGGGCGCCCTGCAGGGTGCACATAATTACAAAACGGGTTGGTGATGAAAAAAACGCGGAGTCTTGAGGTCAGCCTTTTTTCACCCTCTTTTTGGCGAAGATTCTCCTTGATATCGGGGCATTTGTCAACTCACCGCCCCAAAGGGGCGAAGCCGATCGTGCCACGATACAGACGGAGCGTCTCGCCCTTGACCTAAATATACCACAAAAGATACACTCCGCCTATTATGGCCGAAAAACGAACCGTCTTCCCCCTGCTCGCCTTCTGGGAAGCGTGCCGGGTGGCAATGCTTGTCATCCTTCTGCACCAATATCTTCCCGCCGATCCAGCCGCGGCCGGTCAGGCGTTTTTCTTCGTGCTGCTGCTCGCCTCCGGCAACCTGATCGTACCGGCCGGCGCTCTTTATCTCTTCTTGACGAAAAAACACTCCGCTCCCCTGATTCTCACTCTCTGCGCCGCCAAAATCGCGGGACTCTTCACCTGCCTGCTGGGCCTGGGCGCCGCCGTCATCGGTTTCTTCCGCGCCATGAGCGCCCCGGCCCCCCTGGGGACGTTCTCCCTCCAGGGAATGGGCTGCCTGATAATTTTCCTCATCGATTTGATTTTTCTGATCCGATTGCTATCATTAAAAGTAGAGGGCGGCGTAGACTGACGGACTGGATGTCCGTCAGTCTACGCCGCTGCAATTGCTATCGCAATTGCAGGGTCAGAAGAAAATAAGTAAAACCTCTCGATGAGTTTTTACTTATCAGATAACGGCCGGATGAGGGGGAGAAGTACGCATGCAGGTTATCCCTATAGCGAGCGGAAAAGGCGGAGTGGGAAAATCCCTCCTGGCCGCCAACCTGGCCGTGGCCCTGGGGCAAGCCGGGAAATCGGTGGTCTGCGCCGATCTGGACCTGGGGGCCTCCAATCTGCATCTCATGCTGGGCATCAGCCGGGTAAAAAAGGGCGTGGGCACCTTCGTCAAGGCCTTCCACGGCCCCATCGGAAACATCGTCCTGCCCACCGCCTACCCGGGCGTGAGCCTGGTGCCCGGCGACGCCGAGATCCCGGGCCTCGCCAACCTGACCGTGTCCCAGAAACGCAAACTGCTGAAGGAACTGCAAACGCTTGATTGCGATTTTCTCATTCTGGACCTGGGGGCGGGGTCCGGACTCAATGTCATCGATTTCTTCCTTCAGGCTTCCCGCGGCGTGCTCATGGCCGCCCCCATGTTGACCTCCACCCTGGGCGCCTACCTTTTCTGCAAGAACGCGCTCTTCCGCCTGCTCTCCCGCTTGATCAAGAGAAGATCCAAATCCTACGAGTATATGAGAACGCTGGAGAAGGAAGGCCGCGAACAGCAGAAATTCAACCTCCCCGAACTCCTGAAAAAAATAAAAAGCCTGGACAAGGAAGTGTACCAGGCCTACCGGGAGAAGCTCGCCCGCTTCGCGCCGCGGCTGGTCCTCAACCTGCTGGAAAACGAGAAGGACATTGAGTTCGCCGAGCGGGTCCGCCGCAGCCTCAAGGAATTCCTGGGCGTTACCCTGGAGCACCTGGGCGTCATCTACCGCGATCCCCTGCAGGACCGGGCTCTCAACTCCCGCATCCCGCTCATCGTCTACAAGCCCCGGGCCGTACTCTCCCAGGCGATCTTCCGCATCGCGGAAAAAATCCTCGACCAGCCCGTGGACGAGGAGGGACTCCTGGAGCCCGACGTGGAGGGGAGTTTCGAACTGGCCGCGGCCGAAGCCAAAGCGGACTTCGCGGAAAAAATCCACTCGATCGAAGAGCTCATGTACTCAGGCGCCCTCACCCAGGGGGACCTCCTGGACATCATCAAGCAGGAGCACATCGAACTTTCCAATCTTAAAAAGGAAAACCAGCTTCTCAAAAG
>CAYQRT010000001.1:27106-28434 GCA_964419695.1 uncultured Spirochaetaceae bacterium
GTCATCGTGGCCGAAGGGGTCGCGCCCCGGATCGATCCCGACGCCATCCGCTGGGAGGAAAATCCCGTACCGGCCGATCTCCTCCGCACGGCGGAAAAAACCATGCGGGAGGCCCCGCCGCCGCGCGTCTACGCCTGGCGTTACCGGAAACGCCGCAGGGAAGACCCCCGGGGTAAGCAACACGGCCCGACCGCGCCGCGCATCATGGTGGAAGCCGTGCGCGAAGAGCGGCCCTTCAGCCCCGCGCCTCTGCGCACCGGATACGTGGCTTCCGGCGGTCTGGTGGCGACCGTGGGTGAGGCCCGGGAGGGATCGCCCGGCCGCACCTTTCGTGGTGATCCTTTACCCGCTCCCCCGCCCGTCCGGCCAGAATTGCTCTATAGTGAAGGCTTCACGCTGAAGGGGGACCGGTTGTACGCCCGGCACAGCGGCTTCCTGCGCAGCGGCGCCACCTGGGTGGATCTCATTCCCTTCGCGACCGCCGATTTCACCCTCACCCCGGCGTCCGACGGAACGGACCTCTTTCTGGCCTTCATTCCCGGACCGGTCAACCGGCTGAACACCCTGGTGGAGCGGATATTCGCAGAGGCCGCCCGGCTCGGATGGAAACGCGAAGAACTCAGAGCGGTGGACGACGTGACCCGGCTCCTGCGGGACGCCCTCGATAAGCAAACCGCCATCGATCGTCAATCACTCTGCCAGGACGAGAACGCCGTCTGTCGCATCCGGGTCACCGACGACCGGCTGCATGCCTATCTCACCCTCAAAAAGGGCCGGGGCCGGGGAACGCCCCTTACCCTGGAGGCGATCCAGACGTACATTAAGCAGGCGTCCCTAACCGAGCTGGAGCGCGATCAGGTGCGCGACGACATCCGGGCCTTCTTCCTCGACCCGGCCGTGCGGGAAATGACGGAATACGAACTGGCCCAGGGCACGCCGCCGCTGGACGGTGAGCCGGGCACGCTGGACTGGGAAGTGACGTTCGTACCTGACTCAGAAAAGCGAAAAGTGCTCTCCCGTTTCGAGAAGATGCCCCGCGCCCGGGAACAATTCCCTTCACTGGATGAGTTTCCCGTGTCCGCGGTCAGGGAACTGGCCACGGTCGCGCCGGAGGGAAAAATCGCCCGCATCACGCCGCCCCAACGGGGACGGAACGGTGCGGACGTACACGGCCGGCCGATCGAGGGCGGCGCGGGAAAATCACTCGACATTCGCGCCTTCGAGCACGTGAAAAAATACGGCCTTTACCTTGTTTCCGAGATCAGGGGATACCTGGAGTACGGACAGGTGGACGGAGCCTGGTGCCTGCGGGTGCGGCCGCACCAGGA
>CAYQRT010000001.1:28534-30191 GCA_964419695.1 uncultured Spirochaetaceae bacterium
CAGCACGCCGAGGGCGCGCGCCTGGTGCCCAAGGTGACCCGTCAGTCCGACAAGCACGTCCGCATCCTCGCCGACGGCCGGGCCGACTATAAATCCGTTTCGAACATTCCCATCGTGCACGTCGACGACCTGGTGGCCGAAATCATTCCTCCGCGCACGCACGCGGAAAACGGGTTCGACGTGTACGGCAAACCGCTCATCGCCCGGCTCACCGCCGAATCCGAACTGCCCCAGTTGGTCAACGTACGCCAGGCGCCCGGACCGGCCGGGCTGATCAACCTCTACGCCGAAAAAGAGGGTGAATTCGTGGTCACCCCCACCGCGGCCGGGGTGCGGCAGCTGCATATCATCGCGGGCGACGTGGGCCTGGAAACCGGCAACATAGACTTTCCCGGATCGGTGCTGGTGGACGGCAGCGTACGCGAGGGGTTCCGCGTCTTCTCCAAGGGGAACGTCACGGTCAACGACCTGGTGGAGGAGGCCGTCATTTCGGCCGAGGGCGACGTGGTCATTCATCAGGGCGTCAAGGGGCGAAAACAAGCCGTGGTCCGCACGCGCGCCGGCATCGCCTGCCTCTTCGCGGAGAACGCCCTGCTTTTGGCCGTGGGCAACGTCCGGCTGGAACGCTCGGCCCTCAACTGCACCATCAAGTGCAACGGCCGGCTGGACATCGGCCGCACCAAGGGCACGCTCATGGGCGGTACGGCCCGGGCCCGGGAGGGCATGACCCTGATCAACCTGGGCTCCGTGGGCGAGGCCAAGACCACCGTCTCCTTCGGCCAGGACTACATCCTGGGCGACCGCATTGAGCACGAGGAACAGGAGATCCAAAAACACAAGGCCCGTATCCATGAGATCGACCGGCTCATGCCCAACATGTCCCGGGTCAAGGCGGAAGACGCGGCCAAGCTCCAAGCCCTGCGCGAGGAGAAACTCAGGCTCCTCAAGGCGGTGGACGAACACAACGTCGTGCTCTTCAACATGCGTGAAAAATTCGAAGAGCATACGCCCAGCGCCGTCGTCATCCGCGGTACGGTCTATCCCGGCGTCACCATCGAAAGCCACGGACGGCATCTGCCCGTCCGGGTGGAGACCACCAGCGTGGAATACCGGTTCGACCCCAAAACGGGCACGATCCTGGAGAAGCCCATCATCTACCCCTCACGCCGCCGCACCCCGCCGCGGACCGCTGAGCGGAAGGCGGGCGCCGGTGGAAGCCCATGAGCAACCTGCACCGTATTCAGTGGATCGACGCCCAACTGCGCCCGCATTGCCGAGGAGTTCGGGATTTCGGTGCGCCAGGCCTCACGCGACATCGAGTACCTCAAGTACTCGCTGCCCGCGCCGGTGGAGTATTCCTTCGCCAAGCGCGGCTTCTTCTATACCGAAAACACCTTGATCATGACTTGCGGTTCAACCTGTTCAATCTGTATGTATACATAGAAATCGGGGGCACGGGCGGCGGCAGTTTCCGCCCCATGTACGCGCGCTTTCTGAAGGAAGCGTCCGCCGTCACCGGGAACAAAAGGCTCACGCCGGCCGCCGACGCCATAATGGAATACGGCAAGATGTTCACCGAAATTGCGTTGCTTTTTTAAGGATGCGGAAAAGGAGCGTCATCTGTCCGAACGCATCGCCCAGGCGTCCGTACTCTACG
>CAYQRT010000002.1:0-29725 GCA_964419695.1 uncultured Spirochaetaceae bacterium
GATGGTGCCGGTCGGAGCCACCACGGACACCTGGGCATTGCGGTATCCGTATTGCTCGCCCAGCTTAAGGGCTTCATCCCAGACCCGGTGGGCGGTCGCCAGCAGGTCCCGGGGACAGAGTGCCTGATCCAGCCCCTGGGGCGTGACGCTCAATCCTTCGTATTCGCCGGCCGGGGCGTTGTAGGCGGCCCGCCGATGGTTGCGGATCACGCGCAGCATGTGCTCACGGTTGGCCTGGAAACGGGAGAAGGGGCCGTGTTCCTTGGCCAGCAGGGCCGAGGTGCGGTAGGCTTCACCGGTCATAATCGCGGCCAGCCCCCCGGCCAGGGCGCGGCCCTCGGGAGAATCATAGGGGATACCCAACACCATGAGAAGCGCTCCCAGGTTGGCGTACCCCAAACCCACGGTGCGATAATCGAAACTCTTGCGGGCAATGGCCTGGCTGGGGAACTGCGCCATGACTATGGAAAGCTCCAGGACCATGGTCCAGAGGCGGACCGCGTGAAGAAAATCGTCGAGTTTGAATTGCTGCTTATCAGCGTCGTAGAAGGTGAGCAGGTTGAGGGAGGCCAGGTTGCAGGCGGTATCATCCAGGAACATGTATTCCGAACAGGGATTGGAGGCGCGGATCTCCCCGTCCTCCGGGCACGTATGCCATTCATTGATGGTTGAATGGTATTGCAGCCCCGGGTCCGCGCACTTCCAGGCGGCCATCCCGATTTCCTCCCACAGCGAACGAGCCGGCTGGGTACGCAGCGGGTCCTTGTCCGTACGGCGCGTGACCGCGGTCTCCCCGCCGTCGCGAACGGCCTGCATGAAGGCGCTGTCGATGCGCACCGAGTTGTTGGAAGACTGGCCGCTGACGGTGTTGTAGGCCTCACCGTCCCATTCGGTGGTATAGGCGGGCATATCCTGGTGCGCCCGCCCCTGCCGGGCCAGTTCGAGGACCTGGAAGACGAAGGTGGGAGGAATATGGTCGTCGAGCGCGCCCTGGAGGGCGTTGTAGAGGAGCGAGTTTTTTCCCGGGTCGAATCGTTCCTCCGGAGTCAGGTGGCGGGCTTTTCCGTCCACGGCGGCCAGGATGGCGGCGCAGTGTTCCCGGATTACCGTGCTGCCGGTCACCAGAGATGCCACCTTGTAGTCTTCTTCCACCTTCCAGTCGATGAATTTTTGAATGTCCGGATGGTCGGCGTCCAGGGTCACCATGCGCGCGGCGCGCCGGGTGGTGCCTCCGCTCTTGATGGCCGAGGCCGACCGGTCGCCCACGCGCAGGAAGGACAACAGGCCCGAGGAGACGCCGCCCCCGCTCAAGGGTTCGTCCTTGCCGCGCAGGCTGGAATAGTTGGTCCCCGTTCCCGATCCGTATTTGAACAGCCGGGCCTCCCGGGTGATCAGGTCCATGATGCCATTGTCATTGACCAGGTTGTCATCCACCGAGAGAATGAAACAGGCGTGTGGCTGGGGCCGCTCGTAGGCGCTTTTTGATTTTTCCACCCGATTGGTATCAGGATCCACGTAATAGTGACCCTGGGGGGGGCCGGCGATGCCGTAGGCCGCGAACAGGCCGGTATTGAACCACTGGGGGGAGTTGGGAGCGGCCATCTGGCGGGCGAGCATGGCGCACATTTCGTCGTAGAAAGCGTCGGCGTCCTCGTCGGAATCGAAATAATTGTATCTTGTGCCCCATTCTTTCCATGTCAGGGCCAGCCGGTGAAACACCTGCCGCGCGTCGGTTTCGCCGCCCGTTTTCCCATCGGCTCCGGGAACGCCTGTTTTGCGGAAATACTTCTGGGCGATGATGTCGACAGAAATCTGATTCCATGTCTCGGGAACCATGATTTTTTCCTGGCGGAAAATGATCCTTCCGTCCAGGTTTTTTATTTCGCTCGTCCGTTCGCTGAATCGCACTTGATCATATGGCCCCACGCCCTTTTTGCTGAACCGCCGTTCGATCTTCACGTTTGTCCTCCCCGTCTGCGTTTCGAGATCCGTATTATGTGAGTGAAAAACGCCCCTGAATACGCGGACACCATAACGCGTTTTTTCCTTGAAGTTTATTTTGGCATATTGAGTATAAGAATTGTCCGGCGGATGTTCAAGCCGGAGGCGAAAGACGAATGAGGCATGAGCGGGACGTGAGGATGGTCCCGTTTTTTCAACCACCCGCTAGGGTGCGTAGTAGAAGGGGCCGTTGAGCACCCCATAGTAGACGTCCGGCTGTTTGGCGTATACGTAATACGTGAACCCCCCGGACAGCCGCTCCTGATTGCGTGAGATGATGGCGGCAACCTCTATTGATTTTTTGGGCAAAGGGAGCCTGGCCATAAACTGGTCATTGGAGTCATAGACCCATATTTCCGGGCTTGGGAAATTACCCTCCACAAAGAGTTGGGAACCGTCAAGACGCGGCACGGGAAAACGGGCATTGGACGTCTCCACGTTCGCTTTTTTGATGTAGATCTGTGATGCCACTTTTTTTCCGCTCAGGTCCTCAAGCACCACCCGGTAGGAACCTGCGGGCAGAGACTGACCGTAGGGCATGGCAAACCCGCTCGATCCCACCCATTCGCTGTTGCGGATCACGGCTTTCTCCCATTTTTCCGCCGGCACAGACCAGTAGATCTCCTGGTCGTCATTGATCACATGGAGGAAGCCCAGATCTTTGGCGCCGTCCTTGTCGCTGGCGGCCACGTAGAGCGATAATTTCTGGTAGGTGGCGTTCAGCAATTTATTGTGGAAGAGGATCACCTGCCATTCGATGCCGCTCATCTGCGGCGGGTTATCCGAGCAGGACAAAAGCAGGAGGGGCAGGCAGACGGCGAAAGTCAGGCGAAATCTGCTCATGACGCAAGCACCTCGTCCAGGGCGGCCAGAAACACCTGGTTCTGCTCATGCGTGCCGATGGTTACGCGGATGCAATCGCGGATGAGCGGGTGGGAAGGCGCCCGGACGATCACGCCCCGCTCCAGGAGTCGTTCGCAAAGCTCCCGCCCGTCGCGGCCCACATTGATCAGGATGAAATTGGTGGCCGTGGGCAGGGGCTTCAGGCCGCGCTGCTTGAGCTCCGTGGCCAGGAATCCCTTTTCGCGCGTATTCAATTCAATACTCCGCGTATAGAACGTTTCATCCCCCACGGCGGCCGCGGCGGCGATCTGGGCCAGGACGGAAACGTCAAAGGGAGGCCGCACCCGGTACATCATCTTGACCAGCTTCACGGCGCCCACGCCGTAGCCCACGCGTACGCCGGCCAGGCCGTAGATCTTGGAAAAGCTGCGGATCAGAAAGAGGTTATCCCTCCCCTCCCGGATCAGGTTCAAGGTGTCGGGGAAAGCAGCCGTTTCGGCGAAATCAGCGTACACCTCGTCATGGATACAAAAAACGTCCTCCGGCACGCGCCGGTAGAAATCATCGAAGGCTTTTTTATCGATTAACGCTCCGGTGGGATTATTGGGATTGGCGATCCAGATCATCTTGGTCCGGGGAGTGATGCGGGAAAGCACGTCGTCCAGGTCGATGGCGAGATGTTTCATGGGAGAGCGGACGATCGTTCCGCGCATGGCGCGGACGGCTATTTCGTAATACGGGAAGGTCAGGTCCGGGATCACGGCTTCGTCATCCTGATCCAGCATGGCCATGGCGCAGGCGTAGATGATGCCGTCGCCGCCGTTGCCCAGAATGATGTTATCCGGACTGATGCGGAGCCGTTGGGCCAGGGCCAGCCGCGCCTCCCGGCCGCTGACTTCCGGGTAGGCGAAACCCTCGGCCGCGCGCCGGCCCAAGGCCGCCAAGGCGGCGGGGGACATGCCCAAGGGGTTCTCATTGGAGGCCAGTTTAATAAAGTCCGCGCTTGGCCCGCGCCCCTCGGTTACGGCTTCAGAGACGGTTTTACCCGGTTCGTAAGGAGTGATGCCGAGGAGGCCGGGATTGAGCCGGCTTCCCAGATTTTTCATACCGACCCAGACTATTATTTTTAAAAGCCTTTGTATAGGGGGACGCGGGCCGGTCCGTTTGTAATATCTACGGCGGGTATGCTATACTAGTGAGAGGAGGATAAAGGGGTTGCCTTGCCGGGCCAACCTTCCGATATAGTGTAATGATGAGAAGAATACCCTATTATGTTATACCCTGTCTGGCGTCGCTCCTCTTGGTGGTAAGCCCCTTGGCCGCTCAAACGGAAACCACCGACATTTTCGCGCCCTTCGTGTCGCGGTTGAGCGTAAATGCGGACACCACGCGCGTCTTCCTTTCCTGGAAAAATTCAGAGGATCTTGCCGGGTTCAAACGCATATACCGGTCCTCCTCCGAGATCACCGATGCCACTTTCGCCAACGCCTCCCTGATCGCGCGGGTGGCGCCGGAAGTCGAGTCGTACATCGACACGCCGCCCGCGGGGCGGCGTTTCTTCTACGCGGTCATTGTGGAAGATAAAAATGGGGAACCGTATAATGTTTTCATCCCCTACCGCAACAAAACGATCGCCGGCGTGCGCCTCGAGGAAAAAGTGGCGGAACGGGACACGGCCGCCACCGTTACGGGGCTGGACGCCTCGGTGGCCGACGGAACTGTCACCCTGCGGTTCACCACCTCCAATCCCGGCAGGGAACTCATGCTCTACCGAAGCACCTCGCCCATCACCGGCTACCAGGACCTGACCCAGGCTTCGTATTCGATCATCCTGCCCGCGGGCACGGTGCGCACCACCGACATGCCGCTGGCCGGCGTCGAATATTATTACGCGGTAGTGGACGCCGACATGTTGAATGCGGGAAAAGCCGTGTTCACCCCCGGGGAGAACGCCACGGCGCAATCGGTTCACATCCCCCTGATGGAGGGAATCGCCAGGACGGAAACCATCCCGCCCCGCATCTATCCCCTGCCCGCCCCCCATATTCTCTACGCCCTGGATACGGGCAAGGAACTGCTCCCCCCCCTGCCGTTTCTGCTTCCTCCCACCATGCGTCTTCCACCGTCCGTGGAGGAAAAAGTGGACCGGATCGCGGCGCACATCCGGCACCATGAGGCCGTATTGAAATTCGAACTGCTGCCGTTTGACGAGGGCCCGAACCTGGAAGGGGAAGACGCCGCGCTGCAAACCATCGCCGTGGCCGCGGGCACGGGCGACTACAAGGCCTCGGCTGAAAGCCTGAACCACTTCTTGAGCACCCGGCATTCCCCCGCCACCGAAGCCCGGGCGCGGTTTTATCTGGGACAGGCATATTACCTGCGCGGCCAATACCGCGAGGCGCTGAAGGAGTTCGTGTTCGCCAATGCCGCCTTCTACGTGGAAACGCAGCCATGGATCGACGCCTGTCTGGAAAAGCTGTACACCAGGAACAAGTAGACGGAAATGGCAATCAGTACGCATCCACCGTCTTCCATAGTCTCCCTGCGGCCTGTCTCGATGTGGTTACGTTTTCTGAAATGACAACTCCACCGCGCCTTCCCAGGATTCCTGCGGCTCCAGCTGCAGTTCCCAGTAGGGCAGGAGGCATATCCCCTGAAATTGGTCCTTTCCCTTGCCGTTGACACGCGCGTGAGTAAACAACGCGTGCGAAAAGAGCGAGCACGGCTTGATGGCTGAAAGTTCCACGGTCACCGCGTTCACCTTATCTTCAATCGACACCTTTTTTACATTGACCCGTTTGCCGCGGGCCGCTTCGATTTCAACCAGCGTCTTTTTGGAGGCGTCGAAGAGGCGGAGGTTTTCCTTCAGGGGCGAGATGAACGACAGGTTGAGCTCCGTGCCGAAGAGGAAGGATGTTTTTTTCTCGCTGATATTGCAGACCTGAAACCCGACGACCACGGCGTTCTTCTTGAACACGTATTGTTTTTCCATCATCACCGCCATCTTGCCGCGGCGTCCGTCCAGCAGGCCCTGGTACGTAAACGAAATCTGCCGCTGCTCACGCTTCACTTCCTTGAGGTCGTAAGCGGCGCCGGGACAGGGACAAAGTTCCTGAATGTAGTCGGAAAGAAAACGCGCGTCGGAGGTTTTTTTCAAGCGGAAAAAATGTTCAATGAACGTTTTCCGGGGATAGGCGTCCTCCTCGTACTGCCCGTCCCGATGATATCGTTCACGGATGCGCGACATACTGTCGCAATAGTTCCAGGAGACCGGCAGGTAATCGATTTCAAACGCCATGCCGTTCTGACGGTGCAGGTAAACGTTCATGTCGCTGGACTGGTAGAGATGTTCCGGTTCGCCGTCGAAATCGAAATCGGAGGAAATGATGGACGAAAGAAACGATCCCTTGAGCCGGGTGTATTTTTCCGCATTGATGAAACTTCGGTAGATTTCCTTGCGCAGGGCGTTGTCATAGATACCCAAGTGCCGGCCGTGCCAGTACCCGTAATGGCATTGCCCCTTCCACAACTCCTCCAAGGCGCTTTTCTTGCGGGATTTGTCGCCCCGCAGCTGGTGGACGGTCAGGTGGGTATACATCATCTTGGCGTAGAGCAGGGAACTCTCCCTGTATTTGGTGAAGACTTGTTTGAAGTTAGAGCCGGAACCATCGTAATCCCGTCCCGTTTTCCCCCCGTTACCGTCCCGCCGGTAGGCGGAGGGCGGCATGGTGGCGCGGTAGACGGCCGGTGAAAACGTGCCCGGAAAAAAGGCCCGCCGCGTCACCAGGCGCGATTTCAGGTATTCCTGGGGAACGATCGGAAGGATCGTGTCCCGGGTATCCTGCAGGCGGGCAAAAAACTCCTTGAGCCAGTTTTGATGGCGCCACCGGCTGGAAAGCACCAGTTGACGTGTGTAGCAGTCGCCGTCGATCAGGAGGGAAACGACGCGATCGCCGTCGGGGGAAGCCTGCTTTTTCAGGAACGCGATCACGTCCCGTGGATTTTTGGTAAACAGAAGCTCCTTGAGACGCATGGCCAGGGGAAAGACGATGATGTTTTTACCCAGCTCCTCGGTAATATGCGGATAATAGATGTCTTCCGCCCGGCAGTGCGCCTGCCGGAAAGCACCGTCGTTGAGAAAGGTGTATTCGATGCCGCAGGAGCGGAGAATATGCGGCAGGGAAGACTCCCAGATCTGTCCCGGGAGCCAGGCGCCGCGGGGACGCTTGCCGAAATGCGACCGCAGATAAGTGGTGAAGAGCTCGATCTGGCCGATCTTGTCGATGGGCGGCACCAGCGGCAGGACCGGATCATAGTATCCGCCCCCCACCAGCTCCACCTGTTTGCGCTTCATCATTTCATCCAGCAAATTCAGGTATTCAGGGTGATTTTTCTCCAGAAAGCCCAGGACGATGCCCGAATAATGCAGGGTCACGGGCAGGTGTTCGATTTCGTAGAGGGTACTTAAAAAGTGCTTGTACGTATCCTGATACACGGCTTCGAATTCATGGTCGCTGAATCCCAAAGGCGCGTGCCAATGCACCCCGAACATGAGGTGGATTGTTTTCATGCGGGCCTTCCTCCGGTGGAAACACGTTACTGGTCTGGCGAACGCACACGTTTACGTCGGCCAGGGGTGTTGAGTCTCTCAGAGACCGCCCCGCCCGTACCCTGACGAACGCGCGCTTTGTGAGCGTGCCTGATGGCGGTTGTTTCACGGAGAATGAAAAAACCTCCGCCCCAAACGGAGGTTGTCTTTCATGCTCCCGGCGCGGACATCCCGTCCGCCGCCGATTTAAAAAGGCGGGCAGGCATCACCCTGGTGCCCGTCTTCAGTTGGGAATAATGCAGCGCGGCGGACATTTTTTCTCCGCCGGCCGGCGATCACCCCGGGCCTGGTAGTCGATCGTGGAAAGGTAATCCGTCACCAGAAAGCCGCCCTCGGGCGAACGTTTCTCGCATAGTTTACACCCGGTGCAACCCACAGTGCAAGCGTTTTTTGTGGCCGCGCCCGAGTCGTGCGAATTGCAGGCCACGATGACGTCGGCGGATTTGGGAATGAACCGCATGACTTTGGTGGGACAGACTTCAATACACTTGCCGCAGGCGATGCACCGTTCTTTGTCCACCCAGACCAGACCCTGTTCGTCGTAGGCGATGCAATCCACGGGACAGACCTTGATGCAGCTGCCTTGTCCCAGGCACCCGTATTTACAGATCTTGTCGCCGCCGCCCAGCAGATACAGAGCCGTACAATCCCTGAGTCCCGAATAGACGAAAGCATAGCGGGCGGTGCCCCGGCCGCCGCGGCAATGGACCTGCGTCACCGGCCGGTCCTGGGAATAAGACATTTCCCGTCCCAGGATGGACGCCAGTTTTGCGGCGGTCTGTTCGCCGCCCGGCGTGCACAGGTCGATGGCCGCACCGGCGTCCTTGACAGCCTTGGCGTAGGCGGCGCAGCCCGCGTAGCCGCAGGCGCCGCAATTGAGCTGCGGCAGGGCCGCTTCCACTTCCTCCAGCTGTTTATCGCGGGCCACGTGCAGGTAGCGGGAGGCTATGGACAGTAGCAGTCCGAACACGACGCCCAAGCCGCTGACCGCAAGCAGTGAGGAAAGGGTTGAAAAAAAAGCGTCCCATGCAGTCATATGCAATGCCTACCCGAATATATTCTTTAAAATGGCCATATCAAAGGCCATAAAAGCCAGGGCCATCAATCCGGCGCTGATAAAGGCGATGGGCGCCCCGCGCAGGGCCTTGGGCACCTTGACCCGGTCGAGTTTTTCCCGGATGGATGACATGAGGATGATGGCCAGGGTAAAGCCCAGGCCGGCGGCGAATCCGGCCACCACGCTCTGGAGAATGCTGTATTCATTGTTCACGCAGATGAACGCGATGCCCAATACGGCGCAGTTGGTGGTGATCAGCGGCAGGTAGATGCCGAGCGCCTTGTATAATTCGGGCGAAATCTTGCGTATCACCATTTCCACGAACTGGACCAGAGCGGCAATGACGAGAATGAAGGTAATAATCTCAAGATACTCGATGTTGAGTGGATCGAGAATTTGTGTGTAGATGACCGAGGTAAAGAACGAGGACAGGGTCATGACAAACACCACGGCGAACCCCATGCCGACGGCGGAATCCATTTTTTTAGAAACACCTATGAAGGGACATAACCCCAGGAACTGGGTGAAGATGAAATTATTGATGAACACGAAGGTGATGATGATGCCCACGTAGCTCATGAGGTCTTCTCCCTTCCCGCGGACGATCGCCTCCGCCCGGACAATAATGAAGCCAACGCGCGGATATCGGAGGAGACGCGCCGGCGGATGGACCCCGCCGCGTTAAACAGTCCCTTGAGAAAGCCGATGACGAGCAGGGCGCCGGCCGGCGCGGCCAGGACGGCGACGGGCGCCTGGGACAAACCCGGAATTTCCAGAATACCGTCCTCCAGTCCGGGGATGGGCAGGGGCACCAGGGTCAGGGTGCCGGCCCCCAGCGTTTCCCGAATGAAGGCGATCAGGCACAAGGCCAGGGTAAACCCCAGACTCATGCCCAGGGCGTCCAGAACCGAGGGGCCCACGGCGTTCTTGCTGGCGAAGGCCTCGGCCCGACCGATGATGATGCAGTTGACCACCACCAATGGCAGGAAGACGCCCAGGTTTTTGGCCAAGGCCGGAGTGAAGGCCTGCATGAGGAGATTGATGATGGTGACGAAAGCCGCGATGACTATGATGAAGGCCGGTATACGCACCTTGTCGGGAATGAAATTCTTCAGCAATGAAACCACGATGTTCGATCCCAGAAGCACGAACGTAACCGCCGCTCCCATACCCAGGGCATTGATGAACTGGTTGGAGACCGCCAGCGTGGGACAAAGGCCGAGCATGATGATAAAGGTGGGATTTTCCTTGAAAATTCCCCTGGTAAAGTCCTTGAGCATCATTCGCCTCCTTGGGCCATGACAAAGAGCGACCCTTCCTTGATCGCGGCCGCCACCGCCATAAAACTGATGCTGGCGCCGCTCACCGCGTCCGCCGATTTCCTGGAGAGCATGGCTTTGACCACGGGTACGCGGGCGCCGCGGGTGCCGCGGAAGTGGCGGTCATAATCCGGCGCTGAAATCATTTTGGTCTGCGCGGGGCTTTCCTCGGCGTGCAGCACCCGAAACGACCGTACGGTTCCGTCCGGTTCGTACGCGGCCACGATATCGATCTCTCCACCGTATCCCGAACCGGCCAACTCCAGGATGTACCCGGAGATGGTTCCCCCGGATCGCAGGATATACCAGGCACGCACCTTATCCTTGCGTCCCCGATCGGTTTTCGCAAACACGCGGGAGAGCTGGCGGGCATCATCCGGGGAGAAATCCGGGGCCAGGGCATGCGTGCCGCCGGTTTCAGGATAGTACCGCTCCAGGATCGAGCGGTCCGCAGCGGTGAGGCGCGGATTGTTCAGCAGCGCGTCCCAGGCAGTTTGTTCCAGCCGCAACGGAAAAGCCGCTTCACCCTGGCTGCGCACGGCATTACCGGACAGTTCGGCCAGGGCCTTGTTCTTCTCCCGCAATTTGTTTTCCTCGATCACGGGTGCGGTAATCAGGTTGACCAGGGCCAGAGCCAGAGCCACCCCGGCGCAGATGACCACGAGTCTGGCCACCGGTACGAGCAATTCCCGGATGGCTGGGGCGTCAAGCAGTTTTTTCATGCTTCTTCCCTATGACCGCGCCGAAAATCTTAGGTTTTATGAAACGATCCATGAGCGGTACGAACATGTTCATAATGATGATGGACAACGAGACCCCTTCCGGAAGCGAACCGTAAAACCGAATGAGAAAGGTCAGCACGCCGGCCCCCACGCCGAAGATGATCTTCCCCGTCCGGGAGAGGGGCGTGGTCACGTAGTCGGTGGCCATGAAAAACGCGCCGAATACGATTCCGCCGGTCAGAAGATGAAAGAAGACGTCGCCGGAAAACAGGCCGGAAGCGAAGCGCAGGCCGCCGAAAACCCAGACAAGTAGGGCGAAGCTTCCCAGGTAAGCGGCGGGGATTTCCCAAGAAATGATTTTCCTGATAAAGAGGAATAACGCCCCCAGCAGCAGCAGCAGCACCGACACTTCCCCGATGGAACCGGCCACGTTGCCGACCAGAAGGTCGACGTAGCCCCTGGGCAGATGGCCGCCCAACAGGCCGTTCAGACCCTGCGTCACCTGGGAGTCGAATGCGGAGACAGGGTAGTGTTTAGACGCCAGCAGGGAAAGCGGGCCGCCCAAACCGTGCAGACGTGCGGAAAGAACGGACGGATCCCCGGCCTGGACGGCGACTTCCGCCAGACCGGCCTTGACTGTGCCCAGGGGAGAAGCACCGGTGACCGCGTCCGCCGCCGCCCCGGCTGCCCCCCAGGCGGGAAGCGTGGTCGGCATGGTCCAGGCGTTCATGGCCTTGGAAAAAGAAAAAAGGGCGAACACCCGGCCGGCCAGGGCCGGATTCATCCAGTTGGCGCCCAGGCCGCCGAAAGCGTGCTTAACCACGGCCAGGGCGAACACCGACGCGGCGATGGGTACATAGACCGGAACGGCCGGCGGCAGGTTCAAACCGATGAGCAATCCGGTGAGAAAGGCGGAACCGTCCGTAATGGTGAGTTTACGGCGGACGGCATTAACGGTGAGTTCGGTGGCCAGGGAGGCGCCGATGCAGATGAGGACGGTGATCAAGGCCTGCCAGCCGAACACGAACACGCCCCAGGCCAGGGCGGGCGTCAGACTTAAGGATACCGACCACATTATCGTGGCCGCGCGCGTGCCTTCGGCCAGATGCGGGGCGGGGGTGACCAGGAGGGGTCTCTTGGCCCGGTTCATGGGGCGGCCTTTCCCGACTGACGGAGGCGGGCCATGATCTTTCCCACTTTGAAGGAATGTACCAGGGGAATACGCGAGGGACAGACATAGGCGCAGCAGCCGCACTCCTTGCAATCCATGAGCCCTGATTGGAGGGCCTTCTCATACAGCCCGTATTCGATGAGGGTGAAGAGGATCGTGGGCAGGAGGCCCCAGGGGCAGACGTGTAGACAACGGCCGCAGCGGATGCAGGGCGTCCCTGCGTAGGGGGCGGTCTCTTTGCGCGAGAGGGCGACGATGCCCGATACGCCCTTGACCAGCGGCGTCTCCGGATCAGCCACGGCCAGCCCCATCATGGGTCCGCCTAAAACTATCTTGGCGGGCGGCTCGGAAAAACCGCCGCAATCCTCCAGCAGTTCGCCGATCTTGGTACCGATACGCGCCTTGATATTGGAGGGCTGGTGCAGCGCGCCTCCGGTGACCGTCACCACTCTTTCAATAAGCGGTTTGCGCCAGACCACGGCCTCATACACCGCCAAGACGGTATGGACATTGGCCACCACCGCGCCCACGTCGAGCGGCAGCCCGCCGGAGGGCACCTCACGGTTGAGCACGGCCTTGAGAACCATCTTTTCATCACCCTGGGGATAACGCACCCGGAGGGACGTCACCGTAAAGGGCAGCTGTTTCTCCGTGATTTTTTCCGTGAGCACCTCGATGGCGTCCGGTTTGTTCTCCTCCACCGCGAATACGACCCGGTCGGCGCCCGTGATTTTTTGGATGATCTGCGCTCCCTCGACGATTTCATCCGGTTTCTCCAGCATCAACCGATGGTCGACCGTGAGGAAGGGCTCACATTCCACGCCGTTGATCACCAGCACCCCGATGGGTTTTTCACGACGTACCGTGTACTTGACGTGGGCGGGAAACGCCGCGCCGCCCAGACCCACCACACCCATATCGGCGATCAGCCCATTGAGCGTCTGGCCGTCCATGTTCTCCCAGGCCTGTTTTTCCAGGATCTTCCCCGAGCGGTCGAATTCACCGGCGCATTCAATGGTGACCGCCCGGCAGACCACTCCCTGGGGAAGCATCATGTTTTTGACTTCCTTGACGCGACCCGGTACCGGAGAGTGGATGTTGGCCGAAATGAATCCGGAGGCCCGGGCGATGAGCATTCCTTCCTTTACTTCGTCTCCGGGATTGACGAGACATTGCGCCGGTGCGCCCGTGTGCTGGGACAGGGGGATGACGGCCACCGCCGGGATATGAGCGTTTTTAATGGGCATCCGGGAAGTCCCTTCTTTTCTGTCGCGGGGATGCACCCCTCCCCGACCGAATGTGCGGGAACCGTTCATGGCTTTCTCCCGGATGTTTTCTTTCTCTTCTGCACGCCTGCCTTCTTTGCGCCCCTGGATTTGGCTGGAGCCGCGGCACCCCGGCTCTTTGTGCGGCCGGACGTTTTCTTCTCCGCCGGTTTCCGCGCGGCGGGCGCCCGCGCCGGGACGGACGTGGTGATCGGCCTTTTTTTCCTGCCGTAAATCAAGCTGGGGAGTGCCGTGTACTCAAGCAGAATTACCGGACAGAGTACGATACTAAAGATGATGATGATTGTCCAGTTGGCCTGCGCCAGCGCGCCCGCCGGATCACCGTTGCGAAACGATACGGACAGACATTTTCCCTGGTCGAACAGCATTCGTTCCACTGATGTCCGGCTGACCCGTCGCGCCAGGTCGTCCAGCCATTGGTCGCCGAAGGCGATCAGCGTTTGGCGGCTCTCCTTCACCGTGATATCCGGCTCGTTCATGCGGTAGGCGGCGAGGACGATGGCGTCGTTCCGGCCGGGAAGAGCATATGCGGGCGGGGCTCCGTACGCCAGCCGCTCCTGGTACGCGGCATGGGTCACAAAATCCGAAAGATCCGGCAGGTCTCCCGGACGCTTGACCGCCGCCAGCCGTCGGACCGCCCCCAGGGTGATGCCTTGTTCCGCGGTACGGGCTTCAGGCACCGGCATACGCGTGTTCCTTACCTGCGGTTTAAAAAGGAGAACCGCCGGCATGAGGACGAGCAGGCCCACGGCCGCGGAAGGCGCCAGGCGCTGGCTGAACGTCCGGGCGGTTTTGGGGGCAAAGGAACGCAGAATGGTCAGGGGTTTGAATCGTGCCGGCCTTTCCAGTATGCTTCGTTCCTTGAGCAGGCGGAACAGCCGCAGGATTCCCCAATGGGCCGCCAGCAGTCCGCCCTGGGCCAACAGGGCCAGGGTGATTTCAAGCAGGTCCGATTTGAAAAGCGAGGTAAAAAAGAACGTCAGCAGAAGGACCCCCGTATAGAGAACAAGACGAAGCCAGAGCGGTTTACGGTCCGAATCTTTCCAACCGGACAGTTCCCGGTTTTCCACGAAGTCCTGGTAGACATTAAGGAACCTTGCCCAATAGTAGCTTAAGAAAAAAAACAGGAGGAACTCCCCTATCCCACCCCTGGTCAACGCCAGCATCCAGGGGAGGACCCCCGCCCCGAACAGGATGTGAAAAGTCGTTTTACGCGATGCGAACATCAACGCCAAGAAAAAGAGCGCTCCGGCCGCGGCAATGATCACCGTGGTCTCATTGTTGTCGAGCTCGAGAATCCGCCAATTATCTTCGCGCTTTCCCGCCCAGTCCGTCATGAACAGCGAAAGCGACAGGGGATTGCGCCGGGTAGCCACATACAGGACATCCCAGGTTACGTTGTTTTCTTTCACCGTGAAATACTCATCCACGCGACGCATATAGTCGTCCCAACGGGGATCGCGAGGATCGAATCGTTCACTCACCCGTGATAGAGGCAGTGGCATGAGTGAATCAAAATTCGTATAGAGAATGTCAGCGGTCGCCCGTGAAATCACGGTTTCCACGTCCGGCTGCCGGAGCAGGGCGTCCGACAGTTCCGCCAGGGGCCGGGGTCCCCGATAGTAAACGGTGTGGTAGCCTTTGAACCGGGAGGGTTTGGCGGAGGGCACGGCGAACAACAAATTGCCGCCCAACAACACGGCTACGCCTATCATGACCGCCGTGCGCATGACAGCGACCGGTTTTCTCTCGGGAGATTTTTTTCGTTTTTTCGCGGGGAGTGACTTCACGGGCGTGCTAGAGGACACAGAAGGCCACGGCGATAAAGAAGCCTAGTACCGCTCCCACGCCCACCTCGGAAATGCTGTGTCCGTTGATCTCCTTCACTGGTTTGATATTAAGGCGCCTTTCTTTCTTGAGCAGGGAGATCAGCCGGTTGAGCGTATGGGCCTGGATGCCGGCCGCGCGTCTGACGCCCAGGGCGTCGCGAATGACCAGCAGGGCGTAAAAGAACACGACAATGAACAGCGGGTCGCCGACGCCCCTGGTCAAGGCGATGGACGTAGCCAGGGAGGACACCACCGACGAATGGCTGCTGGGCATGCCGCCGGTGGTCCAGAATATGTATTTCAGGATTTTTAAGGCGCTTCTGGGTTTATTTCTGATGATCTCAATGATCGATTTCATGACTTGGGCCAGGAACCAGCTGAACACGGTCGCCAGAAACACCGGGCTCGTCACCAAAGCATTTATATGATCCATAGCGCCTGTCTTTGCAATGATAATGATATGCCGTTCGGCGGGAGCATCCCCGGGATGTCTACCGCCGAAGGTCATATGGCCCCGGGCCGCTTTCTGAAAATGGCCAACGCCAGGCCGCCTGGCGCCTTTTTTCCGAAACCGTGTCCAGTTTCGCTTGAGTCGCCCAAATTGTCAAGACGTTCACGCCGGGGTGACGATTTCAGGAAGCGATTTCCAAGCGAGGCCGGAAAACAGAGTATTGAGTGCGCCATTATTTTGTTTTTTTTATTGACACGCCGACTTTTCCAGATAAAATGAAGGCCAGCATGAGCCAAATCCGCCAATCGGCCTCCAGAGAATGGGCGCACACCGCCAAAGCCATTCTATCCAGCTATCGTAATTTTTTCTTCTGGATTTTCCGCCGTCCCTTCAATTTCCGCCAGGTCATGGAACAGTTTGCCCGTACTATGCTGGAGGGATTCCTGACCATCGTCATCGGGTCCGTGGTCATGGGCATGTTCATCGCCTGGATCGGCGGCTATTTCGGATCGCTTTACGGCGCCATCACCATCATCGGACCGGCCGCCACCTTCGGCATCATTCATGAGTTCACCATACTCCTGGTCGCCCTGCTCTTTGCCTGCCGCGTGGGCACGGCCTTTACCGTGGAAATCGGGTCCATGGCCATGAGCGGGCAATTGGACGCCCAGCGTATGATGGCCGTGGAGCCGATCCAGAATATCGTCATTCCACGGGTAGTGGCCTCCCTGGTGAGCATCATGCTTCTCCTGGCCATCTCCCACGGCATCGCCCTGCTCGCCTCCGCCTTCTTTCTCCAGATGTGGTTCAATATCACCTTCGCCGCCATTTTTGAGAACGCCTTCGCCTTCATCAAACCGGGCACCATCATTCAGTCCTTTGTACGGGTGGGCGTCATGGGCTTTTTCATCGCCCTTAACGCCTGCGCCGTCGGCTTCTACTTCTCAGGCGGGGCCGTGGAACTGGGCAAGGCCACCACCAAGTCCATCGTGGTCAACTTCATCTACGTGCTGCTCATCCACCTGGCCACGGCCATCCTGGTCACCTACAGCCGCTGGTTTATGGATACGCTATGATACGAATTGCGAACCTTTCCAAATCATTTGAAGACAACCGCGTTCTGGAACATATCTCGGTTGAGATCGCCGATGCCGATTCATTCGTCATCGTGGGGAAAAGCGGTATCGGCAAATCCGTGTTCCTCAAATGCATCACCCGGCTTATCAAGCCCGACGATGGACAAGTCTTCATCGACGATGAGGACATTGTCTCGGCCCGGCGGGAGGACCTGCTGCGCATCCGACGCAAGATCGGTCTGGTGCTGCAGGAAGGGGCCCTTTTCGATTCCATGAACGTGTATGAAAACATCGCCTTTCCCCTCATCTATCACAATCTGCTGCCACGCCAGGAAATTGAGAAGAAAGTGAGGCATTACCTGGAGGTGGTGGAAATGCCCGAATTCGGCGAAGCCATGCCCTCCGAGTTATCCGGCGGCATGAAACGCAAGGTCTCCCTGGCGCGGGCCATGGTCCTGGAGCCCAAATACCTGTTGTACGACGAACCCACCTCGGGTCTGGATCCCATGAGCGCCGGCATTGTTGAATCGCTTATCATGAAGCTGCAGCGGGAGATGAACATCACGTCCCTGGTCGTGACGCATGACCTGGACCTGGCCCACTACGCGGGCTCGCACATCGCCCTTCTGGACAAGGGTCAGCTGGTCGCCATCGAGACCAAGGATCAGGCCTTTGCCAAGGAATCTCCCATCTATGAGTATTTCATCCAAAACAGAGAAAGGGTGCACCACAACCATGGCAACATCTAAGCGACAGATCGTCAAAGTCATCGGCATCTCCCTGCTGGCCGTTCTCACCACCGTTTTTCTGTTCCTCATGATCTTCAAGGTGCAGATTTTCACGGGACCCTATTTTTACATCCGCTTCGAACACGTGGGATCCCTGACCGTGGGCGCCGTGGTCCGCACCGCCGGCGTGCGCATCGGCACGGTCTCGGACATAAAAATCGACCAGAACGACTACCGGACCGTCATCGTCACGGTGACCCTCTACCCGGGCCAGAAAGTGCGCCGGGGGTCGGGTTTTATCGTCATGTCCGGCAGCCTGATCGGCGACCAGTACATTGAGGTCATCCCCAATCCGGAAGGTGAATTCATAACCGACGGCGAGACATTCAAGGGCGAACCGATCAAGAACCTGGATTCGTTTCTACTCTCCAGCGACACGCTCATCAAAGATTTCACCTCGGCCATGAGCACATTGGCCGACATTCTGGCGGAGAACAAGGACGATATTCGCGCCGTGATCGCCAATCTCAAAGAGTCGTCCGACACCCTGCGCGCGTACATGAGCGACAAAGCCGGCACCGACGGTTCAGTGCTATCCAAACTCTCCCGGCTTCTTGACAACCTGGACCGTTCCTCCACGGCTCTTACCGCGCTTCTGGAGGACCTGACGTCCAAGGATTCCGTGGTCTCCCTTCTCAACCAGAAGGAAACGGCCTCGGATATGAAGGTAACGCTGGCCAACCTGCGCAAAATCTCCAGCGGGCTCGTCAACATCACCAACGACCTGGAAACCATCATGTCCGGCGTGGTCGGGTCCTCGACCGAATCGGGCGCCCCCTCCGATGGCGATAAAAAATGATCCCCTGGTCGCGGGACCGGGAGACGACGGCAAGCGTCTGGACCGGGTGATCCGCCGGGCCTTGCCCGCTCTGCCCCTGAGCGGCCTTTACCGGCTGATCCGTTCCGGACATATTCTGATAAACGGTCGAAGAGCCCGGAATGATACCCGGATCCGCACGGGTGACCGTATCCTGGTCGACGCCCCCATCATCACCACACCGCGTCCGAAACATGACGTTGCCCACCCGGACGCGGCGCGGCGCCTGAAAAAGATCGAATTGTTTTGTAATACTGACATTTTGGCGCTGAACAAGCCTTACGGTGTGCTCGTTCACGGAAACGATTCACTCGATCACCGGGTGAAAACAGTCCATGGGGAGGCCGCGGCCGCTTCCCTGTCATTTATGCCCGGCCCGGCCCACCGCTTGGACCGCAACACAACGGGTATCATTTTATTCAGCTTGAGCGTCACCGGAGCCCGGCTCATCACGGCCCAATTCAGGGAACATCGCGTAAAAAAAATATACTGTGCGCTCGTGGACGGGCATGTATCTGAAGCGTCCGTGTGGCGGGACCGTCTCACCCGCGACCGAACACATAGAAAAACTATTGCCGCGTCTGATAAGGCGGACGGACCGGCCCTGGACGCCGAAACCGTCGTGGTCCCCCTGTTTTCAGATAGAAAGGCGACACTCGTTCTGTTAGTACCCCATACCGGACGCACGCACCAATTGCGTGCCCAGGCCGCCCTGCACGGCCATTCCCTGTCGGGTGACGCCAAGTACGGCGGGTCTTCCGCGTCACGCTATCTGCTCCACCATACGGCCCTGTCGGTGGAAAACGGGGAACTCGGCCTTCCCGCATTGCTCGCCCCGTTCGACCAGTATGCGGATCACGAAATCCTGTCCCGCTTTGGTAAAGACGCGGTCGGCGAGGTATACCGGCGAGCGCGAAGCCTTTTGCCGGAGGGCGGTGCCGTATTTCCGCCGCCGCTCCCTTGACTTGGCCGCCGTTCACTGTATACTTTTGGAGGGAGACAAAGCCGCACGGATCATGAATATTATTGCCAACGCCTTTCGTCATCTTATCTGGGTACTGCGCGGCGTCCAGGTCTTCGCCCTGATCGGGCGCAGCGGTACGGGAAAAAGTTTCCGTTCTCTGCTTCTGGCCCAAAAATACAGCATCGAATTGATTGTGGACGACGGACTGCTCATCCGGGATCAAAGGATCCTGGCGGGCCGGTCATCCAAACGGGAAAAAGCCTACCTGTCCGCCATCAAGACCGCCCTGTTCACGGACGACCTCCAACGCCGCGAGGCGCTCCAGGTGTTGAAGCGGGAAAAATTCAAGCGGATCCTTCTTTTGGGAACCTCCCTGGGCATGGTTACCCGCATCGCCCGCAGGCTGGAACTGCCCGCTCCCACGCGTGTCTTCACCATAGAAGACATTTCCACCGAAGAAGAAATCAAGCAGGCCATGAAGGCGCGCAAGACCGAGGGCAAGCACATCATTCCCGTGCCGGCTTTGGAGGTGAAGCGCAATTATCCCCATTTGATTTATGAGACGATAAAGATTTTCTTCACCAGGCGTTTTTTCCGCACGGAAAAGCAGAAGATGTTTGAAAAGACCGTGGTCCGCCCCGAATTCACCCAACGCGGCCGTCTGGAGATTTCCGAAATCGCATTAGGTCAGATGGTCCTGCACTGTGTCAGTGAATACAACCCCATCCTCAAGATTGAGAAAATCCAGGTCAAACGCGAGTTGGAAGGGTTCCAGATGACTCTGAACCTGCGTGTTCCTTACGGCGTCGAGTTGAGCCGGTCCATCGCCGATCTGCAAAAATATATAATCGAAAATATTGAAAGTTATTCCGGGATAAGGCTTTTCAAGGTCGATATACTTATCTCAAAGATCGAACGGCACTGACGACGCGCTGTATCGGAATAATGCGGACACACGCGTGCCTACTGTATTTTTTTATAAGTTATATGCATATTTTCACCCGTGAATCCGATAATTGTATACAACGAGTCGTAAAATCTCGATTGACAGCCTTACGATGAGCTGATTATGCTTGAGGCAAGCGAGGGGGTTTAGATGAAAACGCTTTTCACTATGTTGGCACTGGTGGCCGCGGGGTTGTTGTTTATCAACGCCGATACCACTGACGACGACACCATGCCGCTCGTCACCGAACCGCTGGACGCGGAACCGGTGGACGCGGCGCCCGCCGACACCGAGCCGGCCGTAACGGCCACGGCCGCCGCGCTCGTGCAGGCCAATTCCAACCACTACCGTATTTTCTATGAAGGCACGGAAGCGGACGCACAGAATTTCGCGGTGCGCATGGAAAGCTGCCTGGAATTGTACAATTCCGTTCTTCACTTCGACCTGTCCAAGATGAAGGTGAAAATGAAGGTGCGCATCTACGCCGACAAGAGCGGTTTCGATACCTACCTGGAATCGGTCATCAAGGAGACCAAGGACGACTTCGTCTATATCCACTATTCAGACCTGGGCAAATGCGAACTGGTGGGCTTTTTAAAGACCGTTGAAGCCGATTTTTACACGGCCCTGCTGCATCAAGGCGCGGTCCAGTTCCTGAAGGCGTACGTGGCCAATCCTCCCCTGTGGCTTCAGGAAGGGTTGGCGGCCTATTTCGAACAGGCCGTGTTCAGCACGTCCAAGAACAAGTACGACCTGCCCTCCGACCTGGTCTGGCTCACCACCCTTAAAAAAATGGTAAAAGGCGAATCGGATCAGCAGTTGATCGGTTTCGACACCTTCCTGACCCTGGACAAATCCCAGGCCCAGATGCAGCTGGCGGCCTTTTATCCCGAGGCCTGGGGGCTGGTGTATTTCCTCCTCAACAGCCAGGACAGCAATGTCAACCGGATCCTCTGGGATTCCATCGGGGCCCTCGATCCCGCCCTCTCCATGGCCGATAACGCCGCCCGGGTCAAGGAGAAGGCTTTTGGCTGGTACGGCGTGGCCAAGATGGAAACGGATTTCAGAAATTACTACAACGGTTTGAAAACCCTTTCCGATCTGGTGGCGGAAGGCGTTACGTACTACACCAACAATGATCTTGATAAATCACGTGACAGCTTCTCCAAGGCCCGTAACCGCAGTCCTGATAATTACATTCCCTGGTACTATCTGGGACTCATCAGCTACAATAAAAAGGATTACGCCGGGGCCGAGACGGATTATCTCAAGGCCATGGACCTGAAAGCGCCCGAGGCATTGATTAATTTCGCCATCGGCGTCAATGCCTACGCCGACAACAATTACGAAAAGGCCGCCACGTTCCTCAAAACCGCCAAACAGCTGGATCCCGACCGCTATGGCGCCAAAGTCGATTCCATCCTGACTGAAATCGAGGGCGGCGTGGTCGCTCCTCCGGCTGAGGACACACAGCCGCTGGAAACCCCCACCCCCCCGGCGGATGACGGCGGCAGCGATCAAGGCTGATTGTACGGCGAATTATGCATTCGATAAAGCGTATTCCCCCGGGGAATACGCTTTTTTTATGCAATGGAGTCATGGATGTGACTGGAGAAAACATGAGGTGATTGAACTAGCGGCTGATTTTGAGTATGCTTCAGACGAATAGCGCCGCCGAAAGGCGCTCTCCGCCTGCTCTATATCCCGCAGAGAAAAGAGGCCCATTCAGTGAAAGCGTCCATTGAACCCCGGCTCCTGAAAGGATTCCGTGACTTTCTCCCCCATACGGAAATTATCAGGAAATCCATCATCCGCAAACTGGAAACCGTCTTCGAGCAATTCGGCTTCGTCCCCATAGACACACCGGCCATCGAATACGCCGATATTCTTCTGGGTAAGAGCGGCGGAGAGACCGAAAAACAAATCTACACGTTTCAGGACCAGGGGGACCGTCAGGTAGCCCTGCGCTTCGACCTGACCGTACCCTTCGCCCGTTTTCTGGCCCAGCACCGAGCGGAGCTCACCATCCCCTTCAAGCGCTATCATATTGCCAAAGTCTGGCGCGGTGAAAAGCCCCAGGAAGGGCGGTATCGCGAATTCATGCAATGCGATTTTGATATCGTGGGGGTGGACTCCGCCTCGGCCGATCTGGAAATACTCCTGCTCATGTACCGCAGTTTCAAGGCCCTCAGGCTGGAGAAGTTCACCATTCATTTTTCTCACCGGGGGGTTTTCAATGATTTTCTCGCCTCCCTGGGTGTCGACAAAAACTCAGAGGAAGTGCTCCGGACGGTCGACAAATCAAAAAAAATAGGACGGGACCAGACCGGCGAGGAGCTCAAAAAGCTGCTTCCCGAGGCCGCCGCCGCCCGGGTCATGGAGTTTATCTCCCCGGAAGGCTCGCTGGAATCCACCGTTAAAAAAATGGTTCAGACATTGGGTGTCGACAATCGGCACGTGGCCCGTCTCACGAGCCTCCATAATGGACTTGAGACTTTGGGCATCGCTTCCTTCTTCACCCTCGATACGTCCATCACCCGCGGTCTCGATTACTACACGGCCCTGGTCTTTGAGACTTTTGTCGACGGCGCCGAACACCTGGGTTCGGTATGTTCGGGCGGACGCTACGACAATCTGGTGGCATTGTACTCACCGGAACAGCTGTCGGGTATCGGCGCCTCCATCGGCCTGGACCGGCTGTTGGCCGTCCTGGAGACCATCGGCGGACTTCCGTCCGGCCGGGGAGCGGTCCGGGTTGTCATCCCCGTCATCGACGAGGATCTGACCGGGTATTACCACAAACTGGCCGAGATGCTGCGCAGCGAAGATATAGCCGTGGAGGTTATCCTCAGCCGTACGAAACTCGCCTCCCAGTTCACCCAGGCCGAAAAAAAGGGCATAGCCTACGCGGTATTGGTGGGCGGCCGGGAACGGGAGCAGAATGTCGTACATATTCGGGATTTCCACCGGCGTCAAAACCATGAAAACCTATCGGTGCCCGAAGCCATCGTCAAGCTGAAAGATCTTTTGGGACGGTGACGATCGTGTCAGCGGCTTCCGGCCCCCAGGGGGTTTTCACCGTGGCCGTCAAGGTTATTCCCTCGGCTCCCGCCAATAAATTCGCGGGGCGGCGCGGTGAAGAGCTGGTGTTTAAAATCAACGCACCGCCCGCTGACGGCAAAGCCAATCGCGAACTGATTTCGTTCCTGGCATCTTCACTCGGTATCGCCAAGAGCAGGATCGTGTTATCAAGGGGCGCTTTATCGCGCCACAAGGTCATCACCCTGCCCCTGGCGGTGCGCGGCATACTGTCAACGCTGTTCCCCTCATCATGACGGAGTCGCATCCGGCCAGGGGGAAATCGTCACGGTCCGTTTATTGACAAATAAAACAAGCACCGCTATAGTAAAGCACCATTCGAATATCCGTTTCTTGCGACTCGGTTTCATGGTATCAACTTAATCTCATTGAGGCGCGCCTAATATAACGAAAAGACACTAATATACTCCCCTCGGGGTTCACTAAGGAGTTCAGTATGGGTTACGCAACCTCTTCCATCCGGAATATCGTCTTGTGCGGACACGGCAGCACCGGTAAAACGACGCTGACCGAACAGATGTTGTTTACCGGGGGCGTCATTCCCAAAGCCGAACCGGTCGAAACCGGCAAATCGGTCAGCGATTACACCGAGCAGGAAATAGCCCGCAAGGTTTCGATCCATACCTCCCTTTCCCACCTTGATTATCACGGCGTCAAAATAAACATCCTCGACACTCCCGGCATCGCCGACTTTGTGGGCGAGGCCGTGGCCGCCTTCCGCGCCGCCGAGGCCGCCGTGGTGCTGGTGGGAGCCGATACCGGGGTGCAGATCGAAACGGTCAAGATCTGGCGCCGCCTTTCCAAGATTTCCTACCCGCGCGTTATTTTCATCAACAAGATGGAAAAGGAGCACGCCGATTTTGATAAAGCCCTGGAAGACCTGCGCGCCAAATTTTCGGGCACCTTTGTTCCCGTTTCCATTCCCGTGGGCAAGGGTGCCGGGTTCAAAGGCGTCATCGATTTGTTGTCCATGAAGGCGTCGGTGTCCGGTGACGATAAAAAATCAGCCTCGGAGGCTGTTCCGGCCGACATGGCCGAGGCGGCCAAGAAATACCGCGACGTTCTCGTGGAAGCGGCCGCCGAGGGTGACGACAAGCTCATTGAGAAATTCTTCGCCAAAGGCACGCTCGCCGACGAAGAGATCCTGACCGGCCTCAGAAAAGCGGTGCACAGCGGAAAAATATTCCCCGTGCTCTGCGGCGCGGCCGTGGACAACAAGGGCGTGGCCACACTGTTGGATTTCATCGTCACCGCCTGTCCCCCGCCGCATGGTGAGGCCAAGGGGAAGGACATCAAAGAACAGGAAGTGGCGCGCGCCTGCGACCCCGCCCAACCCCTGTCGTGTTTCGTGTTCAAGACGAGCATCGACCAGTTCTCGGGACGTATGTCTTTCGTCAAGGTGCTTTCCGGCACGCTGACGCCGGACTGCGACCTGGTAAACGTCCGCGGAGAGAAAAAGGAAAAATCTGGCAAACTGCACTGCCTGGTCGGAAAGAAAATCGACGACGTCTCCGAACTTGCCGCGGGCGATATCGGCGTGATGTTGAAACTGGCCACCGTCAACACCAATGACACCCTCTGCGCTCCGGACGCCCTCATCTGTTATGAACCGCTGGCGTTACCCCAGCCCGTGCACGCGGTGGCCATCTCCGCGGTGTCCAAAAAGGACGAAGACAAACTCAACCAGATCCTGCATCGCGCCGCCGAAGAAGATCTTACCTTCAAGCTGGCGTTCAACACTGAAACCAAGGAGACCGTGGTCTCCTGCATGGGCGAACTGCATCTTTCCATCGTCCTGGACCACATTAAGGAAAAACAAAAAATTGAGATTGAAACGAGTATCCCCAAAGTGGCTTACCGCGAAACGCTGCAAGCCGCTTCGGCCGCGGAATACACCCACAAAAAGCAGACGGGCGGCCACGGACAGTACGCCAAAGTGGTGCTGGAGATCAACCCACTCAAGCGGGGAGACCAGTTCAGCTTTGTCAATGCCGTGTTCGGCGGGGCCGTTTCCAAGGGCTATATGGCCGGCATAGAAAAAGGCATTTTGGAGGGCATGGAGCACGGTTTTCTGGCCGGGTATCCCATCGTCGATCTGGAGGCCAAAGTGGTGGACGGCAAGGAACATCCGGTGGATTCGTCGGAAATGGCCTTCAAGCTGGCCGCCCGCGGCGCCCTGAAAGCAGCCATGGACAAGGCCAAACCGGTCCTGCTCGAACCCGTCATGAACCTGATCGTGTACGCGGACGAGCAGTATCTGGGAGACGTCCTGTCCGACATCTCCAGCCGGCGCGGCAAGGTGCAGGGTCAGGAACCCATCGGCGGCGGCATCCTCGAGGTACGCGCCCAGGTGCCCCAGGCCGAGCTGCTGCGCTACTCCATTGACCTGAAGGCCATGACATCCGGCACCGCCTCGTTTGAAATGGAATTCGACCATTACAGCCCGATCACGGGCAAGATCGCGGATGACGTGATCAAAGCCTCCCAGGCCGCCAAGGAAGAGGCGCACGCCTGACAAAAGCCGAGATAGGTCTTCGTGGCGTCCCGGTGAGGTTTTTAAGTTCCGGAAAGTGATTCAACAGATTCGCGGCAGCATGTCCGCCAGCAGCATGTCCACAATGCGCGTGCCGCCCGCCCGGGTCTTAAGGAAAACGCGGCAGAGGGGATCATCGGTCACGGTGCCTATGATATCGGCGCGGGCGCCCAGTTCCTGATTCCGCATTGTCTCCAGCACGTCCGCGGCCACGCCCTGCTCGCAAACCACGATTACCTTGCCTTCATTGGCCAGATAGAGCGGATCAAATCCGGTCAACTCGCAGATGGCCCTCACCTCGTCCCGCACCGGCAGCGCTTCTTCCTCAATTTCCAACGACAACCGGGAACCTTGAGCCAACTCCACCAGGGTGGTGGCCACACCGCCGCGGGTGGGATCGCGCATCACCCTGATCGATCCCGGCGGAAAATGATCTACAATCCTTTTTATCAGGGGCCAGAGCGGGGCGCAGTCGCTCTGCACGTCGAAATCGATGGGGAAATCCCCGCGCGCCTTCATGACCGCGGCGGCGTGGTCTCCCAGGGTGCCGGAGATAATTACGGCGTCGCCGCTCTTCATGGCCAGCGGTGAGAGACCCGCGTGCGCCCCCGGAAAGCCCACGCCGGCGGTGGTGATGAAGATTCCGTCCGCCTGCCCCCGGGGCACCACTTTGGTATCCCCGGTAACCACCGTCACGCCCGTTTCTCCGGCCGTTCGCGCCAGGGAAGAGACGATCGTCTTCAGGTCTCTGAGGGAAAACCCCTCTTCGATGATGAATCCGGCGGAGAGATACCGCGGTTCCGCGGCGCAGACCGACAGGTCATTGACTGTTCCCGCCGCGGAAAGTTTTCCGATATCCCCTCCCGGGAAAAAGACGGGACGGATCACGTACCCGTCGGTGGTAAAAGCCAGCTTTCCACCGCGGCTTTCCACCAGGGCGCTGTCCAGGAGGTCGGACAGGGAGCGATTGTCGAACGCGGGCACGAAGACTTCCTCCACCAGCCGGTGGGTGGCGGAGCCGCCATTGCCGTGTTCGAGTTTTATGATGTCCATACCTTCCTGCATAACGCCTGCCTTCTTAAGGGATAGTGTCCGGGGCCGGACTGCGGGGGGCCCGCTCTCCCGCCTCCCCCGCGCGCCGCCGATGACCGCCCCAGTATGCTTGCGTGTTCCGGTTGTCAAGCTTAAGGTGCAGGGAGGGTCGAGCCGTTCATGTCCCCTCAATCACGACCAGTCCGCCCAGACGGCGTGGATCGATTTCCACGGTGCGTACCAGCGCCTTCAGCTGGGCCAGCGGAAAGGCGGCGTCTTTGACGAACTCGCCGCCGATCTGCCAGAAGGGGCTTTCCTTAACGATCCAGCGAATGACGGCGCAGAACACCAGGGAGCTCTTTATTCCCCCCACCGATTCGATGCTGATGGAGATGATCTCCCCTTTGTCCAGGTGATCCTTCTCCAACAAGAGGAGTTTCATGCCCTCGGTCGAAATGTCGACCAGGTACGCGTCCACCGAATTATTAATGATCACCTTGGTAAAGATGCTGTGCCTCTGATCCCTGTTCACGAAGGCGGCCTGAGCGCCGGCGCCGTCCGTCCGTCCCCCCCCGTCGGCGTCCAGCCGTTTGGCCGCCGTTATCCTGGTGCCGCACACGCTGCCTTCTCCCTGCCAGACGGTCTCTCGGCCGTCCCGGTCTATGAAGACCAAATGGAAGGCGTCCAGCGCCATTTTGGCCGAAACCAATCCAATGCCGAAACGGTTATAGGCGTGGCGTTCACGGTACGCTTGAAATTCGGCCGAGGTAATATCGATTTTTTCCGAATCGTCATTGATATTTATCGGTAGTTTCCCCAGATCGAATCCCCCGGCCTGATCCGTGACCACGATCTTCAAGTAATTCCCCTTGACCGACAATTCGACGATCACCTGCTGCTCCACCAGGCGCTCATGGAGCGCCCTGACCGAATTGGTCACCAGCTCCGTCAGGGCGTACTTGAGCAGGATGTTTTCCGATTCCTTGACCGGAAAATCAACCAGCTCAAGAATCTTGAAAAAATCGGCTCCATTAAGCCGGGGTGAGAAATGGATGCTCAGGTTCTGATAGCAATTGCCTTTGTAGACGATGTAATTCATATGATCCACAGTGAAGTATAGTGATAAATTTCAAAATGAAAAGGACGATTTTACCGGGAGTCATTCCCGCGGTGCGGGGCGGACGGCGTGGATCCGTAACGGAAATGAATCCCGCAGGCACCCTCGGCGCTGACCATGCAGGCTCCCAGGGGCCGTTCCGGAGAGCATTCCCGCCTGAAAAGCGGACATGACGGCGGATCAAGCCGGCCGCGCATCACGTCGCCGCAGCGGCATCCGGGCGGTTCGGCGGCCGCGGGCAGGGAGAGGGGGAATTTTCTCCCGGCGTCATAGGAAGCGTACCGCTCGGCGCAGATTAACCCGCTCCCGGGTATGACCCCCAGCCCCCGCCAGGAGGCGTCGGCCGACCGGAAGACCTCGGCCACCGCCTGGCGGGCCACGGTGTTGCCGTCCGGGGTTACGGCCCTGGTGTACTGTATTTCGGTTTCCGCCCGTCCGGCCACGGTCTGTTTGAGGAGCAGCAGAACCGAACTGAGCATGTCCGTGGGTTCAAATCCGGAAACCACGCAAGGCAGGCGGAAAGACGACACAAAGTGGTCATACATGCGCGCCCCGGCCACCGCGGTGACGTGGCCCGGACAGATGAATCCGTGGAGGCCGATCGATTGCCCGTCCACCAGCGCCGCCATGGCCGCGGGCATGGTTTTCAAGGCGGTGAGAACGCTGAAGTTGGCCAGGTTCCGTTCCCCGGCCGTCAGGATGGCCATGGCCACGGTGGGCGCCGTGGTCTCAAACCCGATCCCCAGGAAGACGACCTCCTTTTCAGGTGAACGCGCGGCCATCTCCACCGCCTCCAACGGAGAGAGGCAGACACGCACGTCCCGGCCGGCGGACCGGGCTTCAAGCAGGTTGCCCGCGGTGCCCGGCACCTTGAGCATGTCGCCGAAACTGGCGACGACCGTATCCTCGCGGCCGGACAGCGCCACGGCCGCGTCTATATAGTCCTGCGTGGTGACGCACACCGGACAACCGGGGCCGCTTTTCAGACGAAGGTTCTCCGGCAGTAGGCCGTGCAGGCCGTACCGAACGGCGGTCAGCGTGTGACCGCCGCAAATTTCCATGTAGGAGACGGGCTCCCGCGGCATGAGCGAGCGTATCTCTTCAGCCAGGAACAGCGCCGCCTTTTTATCACGGAATTCATCGACAAACCGTATCACGTATTCTCCGATTCCCGGCTCAGGGAATCCATCTCATGAAACAGCCGCAACGTTTCCTCCGCATCGCGCACGTCCAGTTTCTGGATGGCGAATCCGGCGTGCACCAGCACGTAGTCTCCGACCGCCGCGTCGGGCAGCAAACGGAAGCTGGCCGGATAGCGCACGCCGCCCGATTCCACCGTGCCGCTTTCCCCGTCACGGATGAGTATTTTCATGGGTACCGCCAGACACATCAGTTCCTCCTTCGTTCACCCAGGCTGGCGGCCGCCACCGCGGCCTGTCCCAGGGAGATGCCGCCGTCATTGCAGGGAACCCGGGTGTGAACCACGGGGATTAATCCTGCGGCTTCCAGGCCGTGCATCATTCGCTCCAATAGCAATTTGTTTAAAAAGCAACCGCCGCTCAACACCACCCGGGTGTGCCCGCGTTCCCGCGCCGCGGCCACGGCTGTTTCTGTCATCACCTGAGCCAATCCGGCGTGAAAACGGGCGGCGATAGCGGATACCGGCCGTCGGGACTGAAGATCCGCCACCGCCTGCCTGATCGCATGTTTCCAATCAATCCGCCGCAGTCCGTCCCGGGTTGTGACGGGGAATTCGTATCCTTTTTCATCAGTCCGCCGGTCGGCGCATTGCTCGAACATGACGGCCGGCTGGCCCTCGTAGCGGGTGTCAAGACAGACGCCGGCCAGGGCGGAGAAGGCGTCGAAGAGCCGGCCGCACCCGGACGTGAGGGGCAATCCCGTGCCGTGTTCCAACTGGTGGACGGTCACCCGGCGCTTTATTGAAGGAATCCGCGCCAAAGCCGGTGACAGGTGTTCCTCCCAGTCGCGCCCGAAGGTCGCATGCACACAGGACAGGCTCATGCGCCAGGGTTCGCGTACGGCCAGTTCTCCGCCGGGCATGGCC
>CAYQRT010000003.1:0-27049 GCA_964419695.1 uncultured Spirochaetaceae bacterium
GGAAACGGACGTATAGAAGTTTGTCGGACCTTAAGAAATTGTGCGATTTCATCGCACAATTTCTACTTAGCAAACTCCAAAAGGAGAAAATTTCGATGCACTTTCCTGAACCATTGGCCAGCGTGAAGTTAAGCCCGGCAGGCTCCTAGGGACTGACACGCCATGCGCCTCATCCTTTATCCGTCAGTTGTTTTTGCTCTTGTTGCGGTCCTGGCCTCAATTCTGTCGGGTTGTGCGCCGAGTGACGATCCGATCGACCGGCTGGACGCCCACTATGATGCGCTAGTCCGCATCCTGCGTGACCCAACCCCCGACATCAAGGCCAAACGCGCCCTGATCGAATCCTATTGGAAGGATCATCAGCAGGAAATCGATCTTCTCCGTCAGGCCCTGGAAGGCGAAATCGAACAAGCGACCGACGGCCCGTCCCAAGAACGCTTTGTCAGGCATTTTGAGAATTTTCTCCTGCGGGTCAGGGAGATACAAGTACTCCTCAAGGAAAACGGCATGGAGCTGTGAGGCCGCCCAACGCCGGCAAGGTCACCGACACGACCGGGGGGACGCGGAGCGCTTCCATATGAAATATCTCTATCTCTTACGGCACGAACAATCGGAACCGCAAAGCGGCGCCCGACCGGACCGTCTGCGGCAACTCACCGCCGCGGGCATCACCCGGGTGAGGGAGACGGCCGTCTCCTTTCGGGATAGGGGAGGCGGCGTAGACCATATCATCTCGAGTCCGGCGGTGCGGGCTCGCCAAACCGCCGAGTGTTTTTCACAGGTACTGTCCCTGCCCGTTTCCCGGATCCGCTTTATCCCGGAACTCTATGGTGAAGCCACGGTACGCGGCGTTTTGAAAATCATCCGCCGCGTCCCCGATGCGGTAACGCGTCTGTTGATTGTCGGCCACAATCCGGTGATGGCCGAACTGGCCTCGGCCTTGTGTCCGGCCTTCGCCGGCGTCATGCCGCCGGGAGCCCTGGCCGCGATCAGCCTGCCCGCCGCTTGGAAGGAAATCCGCCCCGCCTCGGGCGCCCTGGATTCTTTCACTACCACAGAATAATCCCGAAACAATCCTCTTTTTTGCGGAATTATATAAATGAAGACTACTTGACAGTTTATTATCATTTGGCTATTATCTTCTTCGGGATGGGACCAGCCATTTGCTGGAATACGGTACCAATGGATTTACCGTATAAGGGTGGACCTCGACTTAACTTTTATTATCAACCCATAATTGAAAAAAGTGGGTTGACTTTTTTTTATTCTATTGATAGATTCGTTTTTCACGAGACATACTCTGAATCAAAGGATACGGAAGTATTATGCCAACGATTAACCAGCTCGTACGCAAGGGCAGGAAGCAGATCGGCAAAAAGACCAAAGCGCCCGCCATGCAGGCCTGTCCTCAAAAACGCGGCGTGTGCACACGCGTGATGACCATGACCCCCAAGAAGCCCAACTCGGCTTTACGGAAAGTGGCCCGTGTACGGCTGACCAACGGTATTGAAGTAACGGCCTATATTCCCGGCATCGGGCACAACCTCCAGGAACACTCGGTTGTCCTGATCCGCGGCGGCAGGGTCAAAGACCTGCCCGGCGTCCGCTACCACATCGTGCGCGGCGCCAAAGATACCCTCGGCGTGGACCAGCGGAAGAAGGCCCGTTCCAAATACGGCGCCAAACGGCCGAAAGCGTAAAGGCGGCAAGGAGAGAAATCATGCCGAGAAAAAAGATAGTCATCAGAAAACGGGTGCTTATCGACCCGGTGTATAAAAGCCCCGTCGTGGCTAAATTCATCTCCCGGATGATGATTCAGGGAAAAAAATCAGTGAGCGCCCAGCTCTTTTACAAGACACTGGATCTCATTAAGGATAAAACCAAACAGGATCCCATGGAGATTTTCACCAAGGCGCTGGACAACGTTAAACCGATGGTGGAAGTCAAATCCAGACGGGTGGGCGGATCGACGTATCAGGTTCCCGTGGAAATCCGTGATGAACGCCGCGAGGCGCTGGGGATGAGGTGGCTCATCTCCTACGCCCGTGACCGGAGCGGTCGTTCCATGAAGAACCGCCTGAGTGACGAAATTATTGACGCCGCCAATGGGGCGGGCGCCGCCTTTAAAAAGAAGGAAGATACCCACCGTATGGCGGAGGCCAACAAGGCATTCGCGCATTACCGATGGTAAGCGCAGCGGCTCGTGACCGCGTTTCCAGGCACGTTGTGCCGGAGGAACATGCGCGCATAACCAAGGCTTTTGATATACTGATACGATAAGTAGTGATATCAAGGAGGATTTGAATGGCTAAAGAAAAATTTGAAAGGAACAAACCGCATATCAACGTCGGCACCATCGGTCACGTCGACCACGGCAAAACGACTTTGACTGCGGCCATCACCATGTACTGTGCCAAAAAATTCGGCGACAAGGTGATGAAATATGAAGATATCGACAACGCTCCGGAAGAGAAGGCACGCGGTATTACCATCAATACCCGTCACGTTGAATACCAGACGCCCAACCGGCATTACGCCCACGTTGACTGCCCGGGCCACGCCGACTATATCAAGAACATGATCACCGGCGCGGCGCAGATGGACGGCGCCATTCTGGTCGTCTCGGCTCCGGATTCCGTCATGCCGCAGACGCGCGAGCATATCCTCCTGGCCCGCCAGGTCGGCGTGCCCGCCATCCTTGTGTTCATGAACAAGACCGACATGGTCGACGACAAAGACCTGCTGGCGATTGTGGAAGAGGAAATCCGCGACGTACTCACCGAGTACCAGTTCCCCGGCGACAAGATCCCCATCATCAAGGGTTCCGCGCTCAAGCTCATGGAGAATCCCGATTCTCCCGAAACGCAGGCGTGCATCGAAGAACTTTTGAAAACGATGGACGAATACTTTCCCATCCCCCAGCGCGAAACCGATAAGCCTTTCCTGATGCCCATCGAAGACGTATTCACCATCCCCGGACGCGGCACGGTCGTTACCGGTAAGGTGGAACGCGGCATCGTGAAACTGTCCGATGACGTGGAAATCGTCGGCATCAAGGATACCAAAAAGACCGTCATCACCGGCATTGAAATGTTCAATAAATTGCTGGATGAAGGTCAGGCCGGCGACAACATCGGCTGCCTCCTGCGCGGCATTGAAAAGAAGGAAGTGGAACGCGGCCAGGTGCTGGCTAAACCCGGCTCCATTACCCCGCACAAAAAATTCAAGGGCACTGTTTTCTGTCTGACCACCGCGGAAGGCGGACGCCACTCTCCGTTCTTCACGGGGTATCGTCCTCAGTTCTATTTCAGAACCACGGACATCACCGGCACCGTCACCCTGCCCGAAGGCAAGCAGATGGTCATGCCCGGGGACAACACGGAACTGACCATTGAATTGATCAATACCATCGCTATTGAAAAAGGTCTCCGCTTCGCCATCCGCGAAGGCGGCAGAACGGTCGCCGCCGGTTCGGTCACTGAAATCATCGAATAAGCGGTCTACAAGAGTTTTCTACGGGGTTCTTTAAGTTCTAAAGAACTTAAAGAACCCTTTTATCTGGAGGACAAATGGCCAAGGAGAGGATTCGGGTCCGGTTGCGCGGATTCGACATCGAACTGATCGATCAGAGCGCTAAATCCATCGTGAAAACGGTGATAAAGGCCGGGTCAAAGGTATGCGGACCGATTCCGCTGCCCACGAAAATCAACAAATACACCGTGCTGCGTTCTCCTCATGTTAACAAGAAGTCGAGGGAGCAGTTTGAAATGCGAACTCACAAACGATTGATCGACATCATCGAACCGACCCCGGCGGTCATGGACGCGCTCATGAAACTTGAGCTTCCCGCCGGCGTCGACGTCGAGATCAAGCAATAAAGGTGTTGCCCTATGAGAGCCCTGATTGGGAAAAAGGTGGGGATGTCGCAGATATTCGACGAAAGCGGCGTATTGATCCCCGTTACCGTCATTAAGGTAGAAGAACACGTGGTGATCGGTGAACGCACCAAGGAAAAAAACGGGTATGACGCGCTCATCGTGGGCACCATCCCCGCTAAAAAGAACCGCGTGACCAAGCCGGTGGAAAAACAATTCCCCGAGAACGTGGCCCCACTTAAGGTGGTGCAGGAGTTCCGGAACTTCGACCACGAATGCAAGGTGGGTGATAAATTCGGCGTGGAAATCTTGGACCAGACGAGATTCGTGGATATCGTCGGTATATCCAAAGGCAAGGGATTCCAGGGCGTCATAAAACGCCACGGATTCAGCGGCGGTAATGCCTCGCACGGGTCCAAAACCCACCGTGAAGTCGGGTCCACCGGGCAGAATACCTATCCGGCACGCGTGTTTAAGGGCAAAAAAATGCCCGGCCACATGGGCAATGTCCAGGTCACCGTGCAAAGCCTGAGATTGATCAAGGTCGATCCGGACAACAAGCTGCTCTTGGTCAAGGGATCCGTTCCGGGCGCCGTTAACAATCAGCTGCTCGTTTCCACGGCCAAGAGGAAATAGGTGAAGGCATGAAAACTAAGGTGTATTCATTGGCAGGAAAATCGATCAAGGAGATCGATCTTAATGACGGCGTCTTCGGTGTGGAAGTCAGTCAGGGCGCCATCTACCATGCCATCCGCAACGAGCTGGCCAACCGCCGGCAGGGTACGGCCTGTACCAAGACCCGCAAGGAAGTGCACGGATCAAACCAGAAACCGTGGCGCCAAAAGGGCACCGGCCGCGCCCGTTCCGGCGATAAAAAATCACCGGTTTGGGTGGGGGGCGGCACCGCCTTCGGTCCCAAACCGCGCGATTACAGCTACGTCATGCCCAAGAAACAGCGGCGTCTGGCCATGAAATCGCTCCTGTCGCTCAAGCTCAAGGAGGACAAGCTGAAGGTGGTCGAGGACATGACGGTCGAATCCGGGAAGACCAAGGACTTGGTCGGCCTGATGAAAAACCTCTCCAAAATGGAACGGACGGTGGTGATCATCAATGAAAACGACGTCAAGATGAAACGCGCCAGCGCCAACATCCCCTGGCTGCGCCTGCTGCAATTCAACCGGCTGAACGCGCATGACCTTTTTTACAGCCGGCATGTCTTCCTGCTGGAAAAAGCCGCCAACAGCCTGAACGATTTTTATGGAGACAAATAAATGACCGCCGAACAGATCATCATTCAACCGGTTGTCACGGAGAAGACGAACCACTACAAGGACCTTAAAAAATACGTTTTCAAGGTGAACCCGCGGGCCAATAAATTCGAGGTCAGGCGGGCGGTGAATCAACTGTTCAACGTTCACTGTGAAAGCTGCCGGATCATTAATGTTAAATCGAAGCCCAAACGGGTTCGGTACAAAAAGGGCTATACGGCGACCTGGAAGAAGGCGATCGTGACGTTGCCCGCCAACGAAACCATCACCGTGTTCGAGGGCGCGTAAGCCTTGTTCGGTGGCACGTTAAGTTATTGAAGGAAGAGGATAGAAGCCGTGGGTATCAAGAAATACAAGCCGACCACGCCCAGTTCGCGGTATAAAACCGCGCTGACGTTTGACGAATTAACCGTTTCAAAACCGCAAAAATCGCTTTCAAAATTCCTTCCCTCCAAGGCGGGGAGGGCGTCCAACGGCCGTATTTCCGTCCGCCGCCGCGGCGGCCGGCATCGCCGGCTGTACCGGGTGATCGATTTTAAACGCGATAAAACGGGCATCGAGGGCACCGTGGCGACGATTGAATATGATCCCAACCGCAGCGCCTTCATCTGCCTTATCAACTATAAGGACGGTGAAAAACGTTACATCCTCGCTCCCAAAGGCATCAAGGTTGGACAGAAAATCGTGAGCGGGCCGCACGCGTCCATGGATATTGGAAACGCCCTGCCGTTGGAAGCCATTCCCCTCGGGATCGATATTCACAATATCGAATTGACGCTGGGAAGAGGCGGACAGCTGGCACGCGGCGCCGGCACCAGCGCCGTGATCGTGGCCAAGGAAGGGGACTATGTGACCGTCAGGCTGCCTTCCAATGAAATGCGCATGATCTTCAAGAAATGTTACGCCACCATTGGTGAGCTTTCCAACGAAGACAACATGAACGTCAGCCTGGGCAAGGCGGGCCGGTCCCGCTGGTTGGGCAAGCGTCCCAAAACACGCGGTGTGGTCATGAACCCGGTCGATCATCCGCATGGCGGCGGCGAGGGCAAAAGCTCAGGCGGCCGCCATCCGGTCACTCCCTGGGGCAAACCGACCAAGGGATTTAAAACGCGGAAGAAAAAGAAGACTTCCAGCAATTTTATTGTAAAGAGAAGAAGATAGGAGAAGCTCGTGTCCAGATCCATAAAGAAGGGCCCGTTTATCGACAAGAATCTTTACAAAAAGATCGTCGATCAACAGAAGAAGGGCGAAAAGCGGATGATCAAGACCTACTCCCGCTGTTCCACGATCATTCCGGAAATGGTGGGCCTGACCATTTCCGTCTACAACGGCAAGACCTGGATTCCCGTGTACGTCACGGAAAACCTGGTCGGACACAAGCTGGGGGAATTCGTTCCCACGCGAATGTTCAGATCGCACTCCGGCGTCGAGAAGAAATCCTCCGGTCCGTCCGCCCCGGCCGCGCCCGCGGCACCGGCGGCACCGGCGCAATAGGTGAGAGCCATGGAAGCGAAGAAGGGTTACAGCGCCAAAGTCAGTTTTATTCTCATCGCTCCCTCCAAAGTGAGGCGTATCGCCGTCCACCTGCGCAGGAAGCCCTACGTGGAAGCCATCGCCATCCTGGAGGCCCTGCCGCACAAAGGGGCGAGGATCCTTAAGAAGCTGTTACAGTCGGCGGCGGCCAACGCGATTTTCCAAAACAAGAAGCTGGAGGAAGACATGCTTTTTGTCGAGGAGCTCCAGGTGAATGACGGTCCGCGAATGAAACGGATCTGGCCGAGAGCGAGAAGGAAAGCCGATATTCTGTTGCGGCGTTCCAGCCACGTTTCGGTCGTCATGAACGAGATAAAGTAGGAAAGGGATATTATGGGTCAGAAGGTACATCCGTACGGTTTACGGCTGAACATCAATAAATACTGGAAATCCAAGTGGTATGCCGAACCGAAAGAATACGCCAACATGCTGCATGAGGACCTGAGAATCAGGACGTATCTGGAGAAAAGCCAGGAAACCGCTTCGGCAGAAGTTTCCGATATCGAAATCATCCGCCACCCCCAACGGGTGACGGTCATCATCCATGCGGGCCGCCCGGGAGCGATCATCGGCGCCAAGGGCGCCACTATCGAGAAGTTGGGCAACGATCTTCAGAAAAAAGTCGGCAAGAAAGTGCAGATCAAGATCAAGGAAATCAGGCAACCGGAAACCATCGCCCAACTGGTGGCCGACAACCTGGCCCGCCAGTTGAAAAGCCGGATGCCGTACCGCCGGATCATGAAAATGGCCATCAACAACGCCATGAAATCCGGGGTGCAGGGAATCAAGATCAAGCTGGCCGGTCGCCTGGGTGGGGCGGAAATAGCCCGCCGCGAGGAATACAAGGAGGGGCGGGTGCCGCTGCACACGTTCCGCGCGGATATCGACTACGCCACCTCGACCTCGGTGACGAGCTTCGGGACGATCGGCGTCAAGGTATGGATTTTCCACGGTGAAGTGTTCGACAGCACCCGCAAGGACGACGCCGGCCTTCTTCTGAAGAAGCAGAGCAGCAAATCAAGGAGCGCGAAGGAAGATGCTTAGCCCCAAACGAACCAAACACCGGAAACAGATGCGGCGATGGAAAAACCGCGACGCCACGCGCTGCAACAAGATCTCGTTCGGTGATTACGGCTTAATGTCCATGGAAACCAAATGGGTGACCAACCGGCAGATCGAGGCCGCCCGTATCGCCATGACCCGGCACATCAAACGCGGTGGCAAGGTGTGGATCAGGTTGTTCCCTGATAAACCCTATACCAAGAAGCCGGCTGAAACCAGGATGGGTAAAGGCAAGGGCTCGCCCGAGTATTGGGTGGCCACGGTACAGCGCGGCATGATCATGTTTGAAATCAACGGCGTCACCAAGGAACTTGCGGCCAGCGCCATCCGCCTGGCGGGAAACAAATTGCCCATCAAGACCAAGTTCGTGATGCGCCGCGGCATGGAGCAGGAATAATGCGTGATTCGTTTAAGGATTTTTCCTACAAGGAACTTGTTTCAAAGCGGGAAGAACTTGTGAAAAAGCACAAGGACGTGCGCTTTAATGTGGTGGTTGGTCACGTGGAAAACACCATGGAAGAGCGGGTGTTGCGCAGGAAATTGGCGCGTCTCAACACGCTGATCCACGAATTCAAGATCGGCATCAGGAAGCAATAGGGGGCGCGGCATGGAGACCAAGACAATCAACAAAGGCAGCAAAAAGATATTCACCGGCAAGGTGGTGAGCAACAAGATGCAGAAAACCATCGTCGTCAGCATCGAACAGAGGAAGTTACACCCCTTGTACAAGAAATACATCAAGAGCACCAAGAAACTCAAGGCTCATGATGAGAAGAACGAATGCCAAGTCGGCGACAAAGTCCGGGTGATCGAGTCGCGGCCGCTTTCCAGGGAAAAATGCTGGCGGCTTCTGGAAATCGTTGAAAAAGCGAAATAGAACCGGCAGCGAAGGTAGTAGCTATGATTCAGATGAGAACGTTTTTGACGGTCGCCGACAACAGCGGCGCTAAACAAGTAATGTGCATCAAGGTATTGGGCGGCACCAAACGGAAATTCGCGTCCATCGGTGACATCATCGTGGTCGCCGTTAAAGACGCGCTGGCCAATGCCCCCATCAAGAAGGGAGCCGTGGAACGGGCCGTTATTGTGAGGACCAAGCGCGAATACAGGCGTCCCGACGGATCATATATCCGTTTTGATGACAACGCCTGCGTGATTATCGACAACAGCCAGAATCCCAAGGGGAAACGTATTTTCGGTCCGGTCGCCAGGGAGTTGCGCGAGAAGAACTACATGAAGATCGTGTCCCTCGCGCCGGAAGTGCTTTAGGAGACATGCGATGAGCGCACAGAAGATGATGAAACTGAAGAAGAACGATATGGTCAAGATCATCAAAGGCAAGGACCGTGGTAAAAGCGCTCGCATCCTGCGTGTCGACCATCAAAAGGGCCGGGTGATCGTCGAGGGCCTGAATATTGTCAAGAAGGCGGTTAAAGCCAAAAAGCAGAACGAAAAGGGCGGTATCAAGGAAATCGAGGCCTCCATCGCGGTGCCCAACGTGATGATCGTGTGTAAGAAATGCGGCCCGACCAGAATCGGACACGCGGTCAAAGATGGCGCCAAAATGAGAACGTGCCGGAAATGCGGAGATCAGATCTAATGAGTGCAGCCAAATTACAACCGCGATTAAAAACGCTTTACCGTGAGAAAATCGTCAAGGAATTACTCGATGAATTCAAATATACCACGGTCATGCGTGTTCCCCAGCTGGAAAAAATCGTGCTGAACATCGGGTGCAGCGAGGCCACGGTTAATAAAAAGGCCCTGGATTCGGTGGTCAAGGAATTGTCGCAGATCACCGGTCGCAAGGCGGTCAAGACCAAAGCCAAAAAATCGATTGCCCAGTTTAAAATTAGAACCGGCATGGAAATCGGTGCCATGGTCACGCTGCGCGGCAACGTCATGTATGAATTTCTGGACCGGCTGGTGAACGTGGCCCTGCCCCGCGTCAAAGACTTCAGGGGAACCAACCCCAACGCCTTTGACGGGCACGGCAATTACGCCATGGGGATCAAAGAACAGATTATTTTTCCGGAGATCGATTACGACAGCATAGAGAAGGTCAGCGGATTGAACATCGTGATCGGCACGAATGCACGGACGGACGGCGAGGCGAAAAGCCTTTTACAAAAACTTGGAATGCCCTTCAGGAAATAGCGAGGAACAAGATGGCTAGAAAAGCAATGATCATCAAATCCCAGCGGAAACCGAAATACATGACCCGCAAGGTCAACCGCTGCAATATCTGCGGACGTCAGCGCGGCTACCTCGGCAAATTCAAGATGTGCCGTATCTGTTTCCGGCTGTTGGCCAGCCAGGGCAAGATTCCCGGTGTGACAAAATCGAGCTGGTAAGAGGAGAAGGTGGATGAGCGTTTCTGATCCCATTGCGGACATGCTGACCAAAATTAGGAATGCGGTTGGTGCTAAATTCGAAAAGGTCGACGTGACGACATCGAAGATAAAACTTGAGATCGTGAAAATCCTGAAAAACGAAGGATATATCAAGAATTTCAAGAAACATCAGGAAGACGGCAAGAATTTCATTCGGATCTTCCTCAAGTACAATGAGAAGATGGATTCGGTGATTCACGGGATCGAGCGCATTTCCACTCCCGGCAGACGGTATTATGTGGGCTGCAAAGACATGCCGCGCGTGTTCAACGGGTACGGGGTGATGCTCATTTCCACTTCTCAGGGGATCACCACGGGCAAGAAAGCGCTCGACAAACGGATGGGCGGAGAGCTCATCTGCAGTATCTGGTAAAGAGGGAAAACAATGTCGCGGATAGGCAAAATACCGGTGGCCATCGGCCAGGGAATAAAGGTGGAAATCAAGGACGGCACCGTCAAGGTGGAGGGCCCCAAAGGGTCCTTGTCACTTGACTACCGTCCTGAAGTGACCATGGAGATGAAAGACGGCGCAGTGGTGGTCTCGCGCACTAATGAAAGCAAAAAGGCCCGGTCGATGCACGGCCTGTACCGTAACCTGGTCAACAACATGGTCAAGGGCGTTTCTGAAGGCTTCAAGAGAACGCTGGTTATTAACGGCGTGGGATATCGCGCCGAGAAAAAGGGAAATACCATAATTTTCAACCTGGGATTTTCGCTGCCGATCGAGTATCCGATCCCGGAAGGCGTGACCGTGGACATTGAGGGCAATAATAAACTGACGCTCGGATCCATCGACAAAGAGAAACTCGGACAGATATGTTCCGAAATCAGAAATTTCAGGCCGCCCGAGCCGTATAAAGGCAAAGGCGTCAAGTTCGAAGAAGAACATATCCGGAAAACAGGGGTGAAATAAGAGGACGCCATGAAGAAAGAGCTGGATAAAATACGGAAACGCCGCAAGCGGAAGATGCACATTCGCAAGAAGCTGAAATGCTCCCCCGAGAGACCCCGGGTGACCATTTTCAAAAGCAACCGCTTCATCTATCTGCAGGCCGTCGACGACAAAAAGGGCGTTACCCTGGCCGCGGCTTCCAACATTGAAAAGGACCTCAAAAACATCAAGAAAAAGGTCGATTCGATCGGTGAGCTGGGAAAGGTCATGGCGGAACGACTGAAGCAGAAAAACATCAACGCCATAGCGTTTGACCGCAATGGATACCCGTATCACGGCCTCGTCAAGGCGGTGGCGGAAGAAATCAGAAAAGCCGGTATAGACTTTTAGGGAGACGGACGTGGAGATAGATAAGAATCAGAGCGAGTTTGTCGAAAAGCTTGTCAAGCTGAACCGGGTGGCCAAGGTCGTCAAGGGCGGAAGAAGATTTTCGTTCTCGGCGCTCTCCGTGGTGGGCGACCGGAAAGGCAGCGCCGGTTTCGGTTTCGGCAAGGCCAATGACGTTTCCGAGGCTATCCGCAAGAGCATCGAGCGGGCCAGGAAAAACATGAAAGCCTATCCGATGAAAAACATGACCCTGCCGCATATGGTGAAAATGAAATTCAAGGGCGCCCGGGTGATCATGCGACCGGCCGCGCCCGGCACGGGCATTATCGCCGGCGGCCCGATCCGCGCCGTCATGGAGGCGGTCGGCATCAAGGACCTGCTGAGCAAATCGCTGGGTTCCGCCAACGCCGCCAATATCGTCAAGGCCACTTTCCTGGGTTTGGACAGCCTGATGGACGCCCGGGAAATTTCCGCCAACCGGGGAAAACCGATCAAGGAAATGTGGGGGTAGTATGGCCGCGCAGATAGCCAGTATAAAGATAACGCTTATCAAGAGCCCCATCAGTCAAAAGCCTGCCATCAGGAAGACGGTAACGGCGCTCGGCTTGAGAAAAATCAGGGCCAGCACCGTCAAGGAAGCCCGGCCGGAAATCTTGGGCATGGTCCGAACGGTCGCCCATCTGGTGAAAGTTGAAGAGGTACAATCATGAACGACATGATGATCAGGGCCCCCAAGGGCGCCACCAGAAAAAAGAAGCGACTGGGCCGGGGCATAGGCAGCGGACACGGCAAAACGGCCGGCAAGGGCCACAAAGGACAGAACGCGCGTTCCGGCGGTGGCGTCCGTCCCGGTTTTGAAGGGGGGCAGATGCCCCTTTTCCGGCGGGTCGCTCGCCGCGGCTTCTCCAATTATCCGTTCAAGGTGGTGTACGCCGTGGTAAATCTCCAAGACCTGGATGGATTTTCCTCCGGGGATAAAGTGACCAAAGAGACGCTGATCGCCAAAGGGCTTCTGAAAAAGAGATGCGGCCTTGTCAAACTGCTCGGTAAGGGCGAAATCGAAATAAAACTCGACGTGGAACTGGACAAGGTGTCGGGCAGCGCACGGGAAAAAATCACCAAAGCCGGCGGAACGGTCAAGGAGCTTAAAACTCCCAAACCCCCGCTGGTAAAGAAAAAAAAGGCAGCAGCGAAGGGTAAAAACTGATGGCGGGAAATGCTCTGGTCAACATCTTCAGGACTCACGAACTCAGACAGCGGGTGTTTTTTACAATCGTTATGCTCTTTATCTTTCGCCTGGGCGCGACGATCCCCCTGCCGGGCATTGATTTTATCCGCCTGCAGGAGGAGATCCAACGGCCGATGAGCGGGTCGGACGTAAACATCATCGATTATCTCGACCTGTTCGTGGGCGGAGCCTTCAGAAACTTTTCAATTTTCATGCTCGGCATCATGCCGTACATTACGAGTTCGATCATTTTCCAACTCCTGGTGGTGATCGTCCCCCGTCTGAAGAAGATCCAGGAAGAAGAGGGCGGCCGCAAAAAAATCCAGCGGTATATGCGCTACGGGACGGTGGTGCTTTGCTTGGTTCAGGGGTATTTTTTCATTCAGAACCAGATTATCCCCAAAAACATATACAACATGGGGCAGGTCGAATTCGTCATCCTCGCCATGTTATCCATCACGGCCGGCTCCGTGTTTCTCATGTGGCTCGGTGAACAGATCAATCAACGGGGAATCGGCAACGGCACGTCCCTGATCATTTTCGCCGGTATCGTGGTACGTATCCCGGACATTTTCCTGCAGATGGGAATTTTCCGTTCCTTCCTCAATTTTATCGAAACCATTCTGGTATTTCTGGGTTTTATTCCGCGGCACGGCGTTCTGGTACCCCTCAACACGCGGGCGACGGAGACCATGAGTCCCATTTTCGTGCTCATCGCCATCGTCATGTTCACCGTGGTAGTGGCGTTGATCGTCTACGAGCAGCGCGGCCAAAGAAAAATTCCGGTCCATTACGCTAAACGCGTCATCGGCAGAAAAATTTACGGTTCCCAGAACACCTATCTGCCGTTCAAGCTCAATCCATCGGGCGTCATTCCCATCATCTTCGCCAACGCCCTGATGATCGCCCCTATACAGCTTTTCAGCAGCCTGGGGCAGAACAGCGAGTTTTTCCGTTCACTGGCACGCTTCCTCAATCCGTCCGGCGGCTGGTATCTCTTGATCTACTCGCTCCTGATCGTATTCTTCGCGTATTTCTACACGCAGGTATCCCTGAACCCGCAGGAAATTTCAAAGCAAATCAGGGAGAACGGCGGCTCCATACCGGGGATCCGCTCCGAAAAAATGGAGCAATACCTGACCAGGATATTGAACCGCATCATCCTGCCGGGATCGCTCTTTTTGGCGTTCATCGCCATCATTCCCAATGTGGTGACCAATATATTCGGATTCCCGTATTCAGTGTCGCGCATCCTGGGCGGGACGTCGCTCATCATTCTGGTGGGTGTCGGCCTGGACACCATGTCACAAGTGGAAAGCTATTTGCGCATGCACCACCAGGACGGACTCGTGAAAAAAGGCAAAATCAAGGCAAGGAATTTATAAGAGGGCACTATGAAAGTTCGAGTGAGTGTGAAACCGATTTGCGACAAATGCAAGGTGATCAAACGGCGCGGCGTCGTCAGGATTATCTGCGACAACCCCAAGCACAAGCAGAAACAGGGTTAGGAGGAAACGCATGGCCCGTATCGCTGGAGTTGATCTCCCCAACAAACACGTCCACGTCGCGCTGACGCACATCTACGGCATCGGCGTCACGTCGGCTTACAAGATCTGCGAAAAAACGGGGATCGATCCCCACACAAAAACGCACGATCTGAACGCGGAAGAGGTCAATCTGCTCCGCAAGGAAATCGAAAACGAATTCAAGGTTGAAGGCCGCCTGCGCACGGAAACGGCCCTCAATATAAAACGGCTCATGGACATCGGCAGCCACCGCGGGCTCCGGCACCGCAGGGGACTTCCCGTCCGGGGACAGCGAACCAAGACCAACGCCCGGACACGCAAAGGCAAACGGAAAACGGTAGCGGGAAGAAAAAAGGCGCCCGGTCCCACGTAAGGAGTAACGAGTGAAGAAGAAGGTCAAACGCGAACGAAGAAAAAATTTGGGGGAAGGCCGGGTCTACATCCAGGCCACCTTCAATAACACCGTGGTCACCGTCACCGATATTTCGGGGAACACCCTTTCCTGGTCTTCCGCGGGCTCCCTCGGGTTCAAGGGAGCCAAGAAATCCACCCCGTTCGCCGCCCAGTCCACCACGGAAGCGGCGGTCAATAAAGCGATGGATTACGGCATTCAGGAAGTGGACGTCTACGTCAAGGGTCCCGGAGTGGGCAGGGAATCAGCCATACGCGCCATCGGCACGCTGGGTTTGCGCGTCAGACTCATCGTCGATATCACGCCTATTCCCCATAACGGGTGCCGACCCCAAAAAGCGCGCAGAGTCTAGGGAGGAGAAGGAATGGCCCGCTATATCAATCCTAATTGCCGGTTGTGCAGAACGGAAAAATCAAAACTCTATCTCAAAGGAGACCGGTGCAAAAGCGACAAATGCCCTATCAACAAGAAGAAGGGTCCTCCCGGTAAGGCACCTCGCGCCCGCCAGCGAAAAATTTCCGATTACGGCATCCAGCTGCGTGAGAAGCAGAAATTGAAGAGAATGTACTGCCTGCTGGAAAAGCAGTTCAAACTCTTTTTTGACAAGGCCAACCGCATGAAGGGCGTCACCGGCGACAACCTCTTCATCCTTCTGGAACGGCGCCTTGATAATATCATCTACCGCATGCATTTCAGCTCCTCACGAAAGCAGGCCCGGCAAATCGTGAAACACGGACACGTTTTGGTGAATAAAAAGAAGATCGACATCCCTTCCTACCTGGTGAAGCAGAACGATGAAATCTGCATCAAGGACAGGAGCAAGAACCTGACGGTTATCAAGGAGGGACTGAAGGAGTTTACCAGCACCGGCGTCGTCCCCTGGCTTGACGTTGATCCGGACAAGGTAGCCGGCGTCATTAGATCGATTCCACGCAGAAACGATCTGATGGACATGAAAGACATCAACGAACAACTTATCGTCGAATTGTATTCGAAATAAGGAGTAAGAATGGCAAGACGGAATCTTTTAAAGGGATTCAAAAGGCCAAAGGGAATAAGCTTCGAGCATAGCGAAATCAATAAGAACTATGGGAAGTTTATCGCCTACCCTTTTGAAAGGGGATTTGGCACCACGGTGGGCAACACGCTGCGCAGGATTCTCATATCCTCATTGCAGGGATATGCGATCACGGCCGTGCACATCACGAGTTACGCCAAAGAAGGCAAACCGCACGTGATTTCGAGTTCGTTCGAGCTCATCCCGGGCGTGGCTGAAGATACGCCGCAGGTCCTGGGCAATCTCAAGCAGGTCAGAATGCTGCTTCCCGATGAAATGGAAGAGAAAACCATTTTTGTGTCTAAAAAGGGCCCCGGGAATTTCACCGCCGCCGATCTGGAGGTCGAGGAGGGCATCAAGGTCCTCAACAAGGACCTCTTTATAGCGACGCTGGCCGCGGACGCCCATTTTGACATTGAAATACAGATCAACCTCGGGCGCGGGTATGTTCCGGCGGAACGCAATGAGCAGTGCATCGATATCGTCGGCACCATCGCCATGGACGCCATCTTTTCGCCCATTCTCAAGGTAAAGTATGAGATCAAGGGAACCCGCGTGGGACAACGCGCGGATTACGACAAGTTGATCTTCGAGGTTTGGACCGACGGCACCATCAAACCCGAAGACGCGCTGGCCGAGGCGGCCAAGATCGCCAAGGATCACTTTGCCATCTTTATCAATTTTGACGAGGAAAGCATACGGGAAGACGAGGAAGCGGATGAAGAGGAACGTAAGATACGGGCCATCCTTGATACCCCCATCGAGGAGCTCGAGCTTTCCGTCCGGTCCTCCAATTGCCTGAAAAACGCCAATATCAGGACCATCGGTGACCTGACCCAGAAAACCGAGGAGGAAATCTCCAAGACGCGGAATTTCGGCAAGAAATCCCTGCAGGAAATCAAGGATAAACTCAAGGAATGGGGCCTGAAACTGGGGATGAAGGACTACTCAGGGCTCCGTAAAATCCCCATTAAGGAAAAGGAACCGATCTCGTCCGACGACATGGAAGCGGAAGTGGCGGGCGACGACGAGAGGGAAGAAGACGATGAAACATAGGGTAGCAGTCAATAAGTTAAGCAAGAAATCGGCGCACCGCAAAGCTATGATCAGAAACATGGTCACATCGCTTTTCAAATTCGAGCGGATCAGAACAACCAAGGCCAAGGCCAGGGTGGCGCGACAAAGCGCGGAAAAGATGATTACCCGCGCCAAAGTCGATTCAGTGCACAACCGCCGTTTGGTCGGGCAGAAGATCACCCAGCGCAGCGTGGTTAAAAAACTCTTTGCCGATATCGCGCCGCGCTATGCCGAACGACCGGGCGGGTACACCCGTATACTCAAACTGCAGCCGCGCATTACCGACGCGGCGGAGATGGTCTTTCTTGAACTGGTCGACCGGAAGGTGAAACCCAAGAAGGAGAAGAAGAAAAAGCCAGTCAGGGACGGGCAGGGCAAATAGGATTGTCGTGAAGCCCGTCGCACCTCACGACAAAGGCATGAAAATAATTCAGGGAAGACGCACCCCTCCGGTTCGAGGCGGGTCTTCCCTGTTTTTTTTGGGTATCTGTCTGGCGTTGGCCGTTACCGTGGTGCTTCAGAACAATCTCGTCTTCAAGTGTCTGCAAAGCCTCACGTTTATGGTCATGGCAGCCTTGACCCGGCAGAAAATGCACGCGATCGGCACGATCATGCTCTTTGTCTCCACCGTCCTGCTCAACCTGCTGCTCAGGGAAGGCCGTATGCTTTTCATGGTTATGTCCCTCCCTGTCACGGAGGAGGCGTTGACCAGGGGAGTATCCCGGGGGCTCACCTTGGTCACCCTCTTTTACATGTCCAAAGCCTGTTTACCGCTGGGTGCGCCTTTTTCTGGACCGGTGGGACGCCGGGTGTCCGAGGTTCTCTATTACACACATTTTTTCGCGGCGCACGTCAAGCGCGTCCGCTTCCCCACGCTTCTGACCGACCTGGATCGCCTCATGTGCCGGGCCGAACAGGCGGCCCGCTCCAAGAAGCAATCGCCCGTTCGTCAACAACCGGTACGTACATATTTCTTCATAGTCGCTCTCTTGGCAGGAAATATCATTTTACTTATATTACACTATGGGGTAGGCCCCGGATAGTTCCGATAAACTAACCGAGTGCAGACAAAAACAAGGGAGTGTGTTGACGAGTTCGTTCATGATGAAACGTGGTGCAAAAATAGTGTTAAGTCTCCTGATTGCGGTGCTGATCTCCAGCGTTGTCACCTTTGTCTCTTTCGTCAAGGGATTTGCGCTTATCGAAACGGGCATATACGCCCCTAATCTCAAGTCGACGGCCGCTCAGGAGGTGGAAGCATACCGTTCCACCGTATCATCTTTTCTCAGCGGGGCCATCAGGTATTTCGGCGGCCAGGCCAACGCCGATATCATGCGTTTTTCGTTCAGCAGTCGTCAGCTCACCGCCGCGGATATTGCCCTGCAGCAGCGCGAGGTCAATGACATGTTCGCCGCGTATCCGGGGTTGATCAATTTTCGCCTGGTTGATCCGTCCGGCCTCCGCATCCACTTCTCAAGCGACAAGAACGACATCAAGACCAGCACTGCCGACTTTGTCCAATATCAAACCCTGGACCAGAGTGATGCTTCCCTGGCCGGAATGCTGCGAGAGAAGCCGCCGGGAAACGGCGACGACCTGCTCTGGGACTCGGCCGGCAACCGCATTATCTTCCGGGTCGCGGTCGCGGGAACCGGAGGCGTCGCGGCGGGATACGCCCTGGCCGCCGTCAAGGCTCAGGCCGTGGAGCAAGCACTGCTTGCCCGCATGGGTCTGGTGTACCGCGATCTCCGGGTGGCCAATTCCCGGGGATTGCTGATCGACGTCGCGGGCTCTCTCTCCCCCTTTTCGGGCTCCACCCGGCCAGTCACGTATCCCGACGCCGTTAACACGGCTTTCACCGCTTTGGGAACGGACGGATCCCTCTCCCAGACGGTGCTTTCCCTGGGTAATGAAAATCAACGGTTCCTCCTGTACACCGTCGGACTGGATCACGGCGGCGTCCTGGGTGTGCTTTATCCCATGCAACGTTTTGCCATGGGCATGATAGATAAATTCATTATCCTGGCCGTTTTCTACGTCACGATCTTTCTTTTGGTATTTTTCATCGGCAATATCAGACAGGATCCCCTCCGGGTGGTAACGCAGCGCATGCACCAGTTCCAGGTGGAATTCCTGCGCGAGTTTTTCGAAAAACGCGACCAGATCAACGTAACCCGTTGGCAGAAGGAAATTGATTCACGCCGTGACGAAATCAAGCGCTATATGAAACGCGGCATTAAAAAGCTGTCGGAGACCAAAGAGACGGAGATTGATTCTTACATTATCGACGGGTGGAATGAAGTCATTTCCATCATTAAAAGTAAGATACAGAAACCGCCCGAAATCGATATGGCGCGCATCGAAACACTGCTCCGCAAGGTACTTGAGGAACAGCACGTCATTATCGCCCGCGGGCGTCCGACGGTGTCCGGTGTTACCGGGCGGGGGAAAGGCGGTCCTCTTTCCGCGTCAACCGAGGCATCCGCCGCCGGCGGGATCCCCGAAGTGGAAGAACTGGAATCACTCGCAAGTGCCGAACCCCCAGCCGCCAGCCCGGCGGAGGAACTGGAAGAGATACCCGAAGCGGAGGTCCTGGAAAGGGCGGTTCCGGCTGAGACGGAAGAAGAGATTCCGGAAGCTGAACTCGTTACCGACCTGGAACAGGTGGAAGACCTGGAGGAAGTACCGGCAGCCGGGTCCCTCGATGCGGCAACGCAGCTGGAAGACCTTGAGGAACTGTCCGAGGCCGGGTCCCTCGATGCGGCGGCGCCGCCGGAAGACCTTGAGGAATTGTCTGAAACCGAGCCCCTTGATACGGCAGCGCCGCCGGAAGACCTGGAGGAACTGTCCGAGGCAGCACCCCTCGATGAGGGAGTGGGGCTGGAAGAACTGGAAGAAGTTCCGGAGGCCGAACCCCTGGAGGGAGGTGAAGCGACTACCGTTCCACCCGCCCGACAGCCGATCGATGCAGCGGCCGGCCAACGAAGCCCCGTTGCCGATGAAGGTATCGAATTGTTGACGGTCGTCCCCGAAATAAAGGTGTTGCCTCCGCTCCCGTTTGAAAAACTGGAGGAATTGCAGATTGCCGAGCAGGATGACGCCTCCTTACCGGAAGACGCGCAGGAAGCGCAAGATTTCGTCTCGGCCATCGATCGCGGGGAAGTGGAAATCAAATCCGTGCTCCAGACCGCCGAATGTATAGCGGACGAGGAGGGCAACATCGTCCTGAGGGACGGCGTCTACCGTATCAAGGATGACCTGTATAAAAAAGGCCGTGCGCACAAGCCTCACCGCGGATTGAGGGAATTAGCTCAATCCCTGCTGGAAACCCGCCCGGACGGCATTTCCAGCATCGACGAACTGTATCCCGGCGGAGACCTTCTGGAGGAACCCGAACAACGCCGCATACAGGAGCGCCAGTCCCTGGCGCGCAAAAGTACGGGCGCTTCCAAGAACCTGCAACTCACCCCGGCGGGACTCGATCTTGACGCGTATCTGGAAGGGTTTTCCTTCCAGATAACCGATAAGGTGTTGATCTATGCCATCGGGGAATTGATGAAAAAAGCCAAAGCAGTGAGTGCGGTGCTCTTCGGATCTCATGACGGGTTTCACGTCAATCTGGCCATCGGTCTCACCAACCGCAGCGCCAACCAGTTCAATTTCCCTCAGAAAGGGTTTCTCTTCAGAACATATCTTCAGGAGAAAGCCGTGATCTTCTGTCAAAACTGTTGTCAACACCTGCAGCTGTTTACCCGTCATCTTTCCAGCGATGACCTTAAATTCATCCGATCAGCACTTTTTATTCCGGCCGTATTGGAAAAGAAGAACGCGTATGTCTTTCTCGGTTTCACCTCCTCCGATATGTTGGTGGATAAAATTAATCTTTTCAAAAAAATGGATATTTCAGCGCGCCTGTAATCGTCCCCAGTTCCCATAATCCAGGTTTTTATTCATTACTGTTCCTTTCGTGTCAAACTGCCTCAAAAAGACCTTGACTAAATTGTATTAAAAAGTATACTTTGATTAAGGAATTTTTAGGGGGAAGATATGAGCGAGATTTGGGCTTTTATTCTTCCTCTCACTGGTATAATTCTAGGTTGGTTAATACGGTTTGTTTACGCGAGAATACAGGTATCATCTGCAGAACAAAAGGCAAAACGCATCGTACAAGATGCTGTTAAGGAGTCGGAAGCAAAGAGGCGCGAGCTTCTTTTAGAAACAAAAGACCAGTTGATTCGTGAAAGAAGTCAACTTGAACAGGAAACGAGGGAAAGACGCGGAGAAATCCAGCGTCTTGAACGCCGACTTCTTCAGAAGGAAGAAAACCTAGAAAAAAGAGCGGGTTCCCTTGAAAAACAAGAGAGAACGCTTCAAGGCCGTGAGAGGCTGTGTACTGAACGCGAAGAAAAAGTAATCCAGGATCAGGAAAAGTGTAAAAAGGAATTGGAACACCTTTCCGGACTCACCGCGGCTGAGGCGAAAAAGCTGCTTATCCAGAGTCTGGAAAACGAAGCCAAACACGACGCGCAGATTCTCATTAACCGGATCGAGCAGGAAGCGCAGCTGTCCGCGGAAAAACGCGCCCGGGACATCGTGATCACCACGATCCAGCGCATGGCGACGGACATCTGCTCGGAAGTGACCGTGGCCACCGTGAGTCTGCCCAATGACGAGATGAAGGGCCGGATCATCGGACGGGAAGGCCGCAACATCCGTACGCTCGAAACCCTGGTGGGTGTTGATATCATCATCGACGACACGCCGGAAGCGGTGGTTATTTCCTGTTTCGATCCCATCCGGAAGGAAACCGCGCGTATCGCGCTGGAACGACTCATTTCGGACGGCCGTATCCATCCGGCGCGCATCGAGGAAATCGTCCAGAAGGTCACCAAGGAAATCAACCAGACCATCTACGAACGCGGCGAGCACGTTATGTTCGAACTGGGCATTCACAATGTCACCCCGGAAGTTATCCGCGCCCTGGGCCGCCTTAATTTCCGCACCAGCTACGGACAGAACGTTCTGGTCCATTCCAAGGAAGTGGCCCTCATCGCGGGCATGGTCGCCTCCGAGCTGGGCGCGGACACAGAACTGGCCAAACGCGCGGCCTTGCTCCACGACATCGGCAAGGGTATGGAGACGAACAGCGAAGGCAACCACGCCGAGGCGGGCATGGAAATGGCGCGTAAAATGGGAGAAGACCCGAAAGTGGTCAACGCCATCGGCTCCCACCACAACGACGTGGAACCAGAGACGGTCGAAGCCATCATCGTCCAGATCGCTGACGCCATCTCGGCGGCGCGTCCGGGCGCACGCAAGGAAACGCTCGACAATTATATCAAGCGTTTGGAATCGCTTGAGAGGATCGCCGAATCTTTTCCCGGCGTGGATAAGGCCTACGCAATTCAAGCGGGCCGGGAACTGCGCATTCTGGTCAACAATGAGAAAGTCAACGATGAAAACACCAAGCTCCTGGCCAAGGAGATAGCCAAAAAAGTGGAAGACGAACTTCAGTACCCGGGCCGGATCAAGGTCACGATGATCCGCGAAACCAGGGTAGTCGAGTATGCCCGGTAACCAAGACGCGGCCCTGCGTATCCTGGTGTGCGGCGACATCGTCGGCCGCTCGGGATGCAGGGCCGTCTTTTCCATGGCTAAAACACTTAAGAAGGAAAACGCGGCCGATTTCATGATCGTCAACGGCGAAAACGCGGTGGATGGTTCGGGATTAACCCCCGAAATCGTCAGAGAACTTTTCAACTCCGGCGTGGACGTCATCACCTCGGGGAACCATATCTGGAAACAGAAATCGATCTACCCGCTGCTGGACACGGATACCCGACTCCTGCGTCCGGAAAACTACCCCAAGGGTACGAGAGGCAATGGCCATTGCACCGTGGAAGTCCGCGGTCACAAGATAAGCGTTGTAAACCTGGAGGGCCGGCTCAACCGGGCCCGTCTGCGTTGTCCCTTCACCACGGCCAAGGAAGTGGTCGGCAAGCTCAGGAAGGAAAGCCGCCATATCATCATCGATTTTCATGCCGAAGAAGCCCAGGAGAAGGAAGCGCTGGCCACGTATCTGGACGGGGAAGTCTCGTTCCTATTCGGTACGCACACCCACGTCCAGACCGCGGACGAACGCATTCTCCCGGGCGGTACCGGGTACATCACCGACATCGGCATGACCGGACCGGCCGAGAGCGTCATCGGTATGTCAATCAAGGTAGCGCTAGGACGCGCCCTTACCCAGATGCCGCTCAAGCTGGAAGTGGAGGATACCCCGGCGGCGGTCATGGGAATCGTCATCGACCTGGATCAGGTTTCGGGCAGAACATTGAGCGTGAAACGTTTCCGTCTGCAGTCATCCGTCTAGCCCTCTTCTGATCCGCGACAGACAGTATGAAGAACATACCACTTTTATCACTACTCGTCCGCCGTCACCCCGTCCATTCCAAAAAGGAACTGCACGCACGCGTCCTCTGCGGCGAAGTTCTCGTTAACGGGGAAATGATACGAGATCCGGCGCGTCTGGTGGATGAGAACGCGGCGATCGAACTGGTGTCCCGCCGGACATATGTATCGCGGGGCGGCGACAAGTTGGCGGCGGCCCTGGCGGCCCTGGCTATCGACTGCCGCGGCAGGGTCTTTCTGGATTGCGGCGCCTCCACCGGCGGATTTACCGACTGTCTGCTGGCGCACGGCGCCCGCCATGTGTATGCCGTAGACGTGGGCTACGCCCAGTTCGATTATTCCCTGCGCAATGAATCCCGCGTCTCCCTGTACGAACGGACCAATGTCATGCGTCTCACCCCCCGTACCTTTGATGCACCGCCCCAGGCCGCTGTAATCGATCTTTCCTTCCGGTCCCTGTCCGGCGCCGCCCGCCATATCCTCAGCCTGGTCAGCGATGGCTGGGCCCTGGCCCTGGTCAAGCCCCAATTCGAATGGGAACGGCCTCCTGAGGATTTTGACGGCGTGGTGCGCGATGATGCTGAGCGAAAGCGGATCCTCTACGCCTGCGCCCAAAAACTGACGCAGGAGCGCGTTTTCCTCAGGGCGACCTTGGCCTCTCCGCTGGAGGGAGCCAAGGGTAATCGTGAGTATTTCTTTCTACTAACGAACCGGGGAGAATCTTCGCTGGCCGCTGCGGGCGCCCTGATTGATACTTTATTCTAAACCGGAAGAGATCGACGTGATACTCAACAGCCAATGGTTTTCTCTTGCATCACCCAACGGCACAGCTTGACTTATTATGGTGTAATGAAAAAGAAAACCATTTTGGTTTCAGCATCAATGTATTAAAACGAGGTTCGGGAAAGGGGATTTCCGATATACACGCCTTCCTGGGCCAGGGTGTTCACTTTTTTCCCGTTAATGAGAAATTGTACTTTAGCCACCGTGGGAAATTCGGTCGCCGTATAGACGATCTGCTTTATCTGGGCCTGCAGTCCCGGAACGCCGTAGTTGTTGAACCTGAATTCCTCGCTGAAACTGATAAAGGCGGTGTCCCCCCGCACGGCCACGTCCTGCAAACGGGAATTGGCCGGAATCAAGCTGATCATGGAAGAGCGGCGTTCGTCCGCGGACGGCCCGCCCAGCAGCGCCTTCAGGGTGGCGGTCAAGGGCGCGTCCCTGTGCACCACCCGGCGCTTGACGCTCTTCAACTGAATATCATTACCATTCCGGTAAATGAAATACAATACCGATTCACGGGCGGCTGTTGCCGGTGAAGGCGATGGGTGGGGGGTGACCGAGACCGCTGTCCCGGTCGGCTTCTTCTCATCGGACACCACCGTATCAGCCGGCACAGGGGAGGGCGGCGGCGGAGTCGGCGAGGCCGGCCGGTCGGGGGAAGCCGTCGGTAGCGGACTGGTGGTCCCTTCCGTCCCGGGTGCGGGGGAGGTCAGGGTGATGCGTGGGGCACCCCCGTCCCCGAACCGGAAACGCTGGACGACGTCCGTTATGGCCTTCTGGTTAAAAAGGAAAATCACCACGGCCAGGAGAATAATGGCTATCCAGAAAAGACAACCCAATGACGCTTTGGGACCCTTACTCATCTTGATTACTTTATCGGCATTCCCGGCGGTTTCCTTATGGTATGTGCGCCGCACGACCGCCGTCGCCCGCCGCCCGCCGCGTTTGTTTGACAGCCGAAATAAATACCCGTATAATACGCGAAGATGAACGAGTATAAAGGCATCAGCGTCGTCCCCGGCATCGCCATAGGCAAGGTTTTTCTCCTCAAAGAGGAGAAGATGGCCATCCCCAAATATGCCATTGACCGCAAGGAAGTGGCGGCGGAATTACGCCGTTTTGCCAGCGCGATCGACGGCGCCGTCAATGAGATCAAAATCCTCCAGCAGAAAAATGCCTCGGAAATGGGGGAGCAGGAACGAAAGCTTTTGGACGCGCACATCATTATGCTGAGCGATCCAGAGTTTGCCGGTAATATAGAACAGCAGATGCGCGAAAAGCAGGTCAACGTTGAATGGATACTGCTGCAGGCCATTGAGGGTTTGCTCGTCAAGATTAATGAATCCTCGGACGAGTACATCAGGGCCCGATCCCTCGACATCCACGACGTATCACGGCGGGTCATGCGCCATCTGCTGCTTCACGAACGGGTCTCCCTGTCCGACCTCAAGGAGGAAATTATCCTGGTGGCCCATAATCTTCTGCCGTCGGACGCCATCGGCATGAATAAGAAAATGGTCAAAGGCATAGCCATGGATCTGGGCAGTAAAACCTCGCATACGGCTATTATCGCCCGGTCCTTCAATATTCCCACCGTCATGGGGCTGTCCGACATAAGCCTTAAGGTGGAGAAGGACTCGCAGCTCATCATCGACGGCAACCGCGGCATGGTGATCACCGACCCGGAGGACGCGATCCGGGCCGGGTACCATACCCACCAGGTCAAGTGGCACAAGCACGAAAAACGTCTGGAGGAACTCAAAAAGCTGAAAGCGGAAACCAAGGACGGGAAAACGATCGTCCTGGGGGCGAACATCGAGGTGCCCGAGGAGATCGACGGAGTGATCCGTCACGGCGCGGACCGGATAGGGCTTTTCCGTTCGGAATTCATGTTTCTTCAGTCGAACGCCGCCCCGTCCGAGGAAGAACAGTACCGGACGTACAAGTACGTGCTCGAAAAAATGAAGGGTAAACCCGTCACCATCCGCACCATGGATCTGGGCGGGGAAAAAATGATCCCCGCGCTCCAGATAGAGGAGGAGGACAATCCCATTCTGGGGTGGCGGGCGGTCCGCTACTGCCTGGCCCGGCCGGAGGTTTTCAAGACCCAACTGCGCGCCATGCTCAGGGCCTCCGTGCACGGCAACCTGGAAATCATGTTTCCCATGATTTCCGGCATCGAGGAACTGCTGAAAACCCTGGACGTCGTCGACCAGGTTAAATTTGAATTGAAGAAGTCAAAGACGGAGTTCGCCAAGGATATTCCCATCGGCGCCATGATTGAAGTACCGTCCGCGGCCCTCACCTCGGAGGCCCTGGCCAAGAAGGTTGATTTCTTTTCCATCGGCACCAATGATCTTATCCAATACACGATTGCGGTGGACCGCAGCAATGAAAAAATCGCCTACCTCTACGAGCCCTTCCATCCGGGAGTACTCAAATTGCTGAAGATGATCATCGACAACGCCCATGCCGCCGGCATACCGGTGGGAATGTGCGGCGAGATGGCCGGCGATCCTAACGCCGCCATCGTGCTGCTGGGACTGGAGCTGGACCGATTTTCCATGACGTCCTTCAGCATCCCGGAGATCAAAAACATTCTCCGCAACGTTTACTTTGAGGAAGCCCGGGAGGTCGTGCAGGCCGTGATGAAGATGAATTTCGCCCAGGAAATCGACGATTACGTCAAGGATTGGATGGAGGCGAAACTTGCCATCATCTCATACTGAATCCGACCTGCCCGTCATTGTCATTCTGGGAAGAACCAACACGGGGAAATCGACCCTTTTCAACCGACTGCTTTCCCGGCGCCGGGCCATCACCGACCCCACGCCCGGCGTCACCCGCGATCCCATCGAGGCCCGCTGTCACGTCGGCGGCCGGGAAGTGATGCTCGTCGATACGGGTGGTTTCTCCCTGGCCGAAGACGGCTTTCAGAAACAAGTGCGTGAAAAGGCCCTGTCCCAATGCGCCGCCGCGGATCTCATTCTGTTCGTCGTCGACATAGAGGAGTTGACGGCCGAAGACGAGGAGTTCAGCCAGCTGCTTCACTCCTACCGGGACAAGATCATCCTCGTGGTCAATAAACTGGACAGCGACAAGAAGGAGATGTTGCTGCATGAAAAACACGCCCTCGGCTTCACGC
>CAYQRT010000004.1:0-25566 GCA_964419695.1 uncultured Spirochaetaceae bacterium
AAACCACGGTCAAGGTCCTCATCAACGTCAAGGAAATCGTTCCCTATACGGTCTATTGACCGCGGTATCGCCCTTATGGCTCTCGGCAGCGGGCTTTTCATCGCCCGCAGCGTCCAGGCCAACAAACTGCTGCAGATCAAAGGGACCGAGACGTCCCGTGTCAAGGACCTGGCCGACCTGGCCGGCGAGGTGCATATCTGATCCCGCTGAATCGTTGCCGGTCAAAGATGACTTTTCCGGCAATATGTGGTACTCTATCTAGGGAACTTCGAAAAACTCTCTATTTCAATTAAATGGAGGGTTTTGGAAGAATACTCGGATAACCGACTCAGGGAGGACCCGATGCGTCGCCGCACGGCGTTTTTTTTGACATGTGCTTTATTGCTGCTCGTTCCGTTCACGGTATCTCCCCTCTGGGCCCAGGCGGAGAAGGGGGAGTCCGCACCCAAGGAAAAGGCCTTCTACATCGGCCTGAGCGACCGGGAATTCAACTTCAACCCCCATCATGCCCACACCGCCACCGACGTCCAGATCCTCACCGCTCTCTATGAGGGCCTGCTCGCGTACCACCCCCTGACCTTGGAGCCCCTGCCGGCCGCCGCCTTCCGCTGGGAGATTTCCCCGGATAAAACCGTCTACACCTTCCACCTGCGGGAAAACGGGCGCTATTCCAATGGCGATCCGGTCCTGGCCCAACATTTCCGCGACTCTCTTATCGCGGTGCTCAATCCCAAAGAAGACGCCGAATTTTCCGTGTATCTGGATGTCATCAAGGGAGCGGCCGCCTTCCGCAACGGGAAAAATAAAGACCCGGCCAGCGTGGGGATCAAGACGATCGACGACCGGACCCTGCAGATATCCCTGGAAAAACCCGCCTCCCATTTCCTGAAACTGCTCTGCCTGATCAATTTCGTGCCCATCCATCCTTCCTACCGGAATATTGCCGACTGGGACAAGCGGCCCTCGATCATCGGCAATGGGGCCTTCCTCCTGGACAAGAAGAGCAAGGACGAAATCGTCTTTACCAAGAACCGGTATTACTGGGACGCGGACGAGGTTAAAATCGACTCCGTACACCTGCGCCTCGCCGAAGACCCCAAAACCATGAGTCAGGAGGTGAACGCCGGCCGGATCCACTGGACCACCCTGCAGGCGAGCGACTATTCCCTCCTGGACGCGCGCGCCCGCGCTAAAATCGTTCCCAACTCCATGTTCGCCACCAGCTTTCTCTTTTTCGTGTGCAGGGAAAAACCGTTCACTGATCCCGATGTCCGGCGGGGGCTGGCCCTCCTGCTGCCCTGGAAAGATATCCGCTCCCGCCAGTACTCGCTCTATCCCACCAATCGCCTGGTCCCCGAAATCCCCAAATATCCGCAGATCAAGGGCATTACCGAGCAAAACGTGACGGAGGGTCTGGCCTTGCTCAAGAAGGCCGGCTTCCCGGAGGGCAAAAAACTTCCGCCCATCTCGATCATCATCACCAAAGGCAACACACTCTACGCCGACATGATCGCCAAAGCCTGGAAGGAGCACCTCAAAACGGAGATTAAATTCAAGGAAGTAGAGTCCCGTAGTTTTTTCTCCGAACTGTCGAAACACGACTATACGCTCGGATCCTATACCTGGATCGGGGATTTCGCCGATCCGCTGGCCTTCCTCCAGATGTGGACCAGCGGAAGCCACCTCAACGAAGCCCTGTACGCCAATCCGGCTTATGACAAACTCCTGGCGGCATCCCTGGGGCAGACGGGGGTGGAACGTTACCAGACGCTGGCCGCCGCCGAGGAGCTTCTCCTGCACGACGCGGTCATCATGCCCATCGATCACATCGCCGCCTTCAACATTATCGATAACGAGGCGATCGGCGGCTGGTTCCCCAATCCGCTGGACGTTCATCCCCTCAAATACATCGAGCTGAAACAGGAGAAATTAAACAAATGGATCGTGCGCAATGGGATTGACCGGTTTATGAGCCGGGTCCCCTGACTGGAACCGCCGGCGCTCCACTGCCTTTTGACTCCTCCCCCGCTTTTAGGTTATATTACGGTGCGGAGAAATGTCCGCCGTCACGACGAACATTCAGCCTAACCGAACCTACAGCATACCCGTTTCCGCAAAACCTGCTGTGAATCCCGATACCAGGAGTATCTATGAAAAAAGCCAGCAAACCGGCCAAAAAGAAGACCAAGAAACCGGCCAAGACGGCTAAAGCTAAAAAGCCCGTGAACAAGGCGGCCAAAGCCAAGGTGAAAAAGCCGGCCAAGGCGGCTAAAACAAAAAAAGCCGCCAAAAAACCCTTGAAGGTGAAAAAACAGAAATCCCGCCGCACCAAATTCAGGCACCTTAGATACGCCCTCCACCAGAAAGTGGTGTACCCCATCCACGGCGTGGGAGAGATTACCTCAATCGAAGAACGTCTCTTTCTAGGGAAAAAGGAAGTCTACTATATCATTTATCTGGATGTTCCCGACATGACCGTCATGATGCCGGCCGCCAAAGCGGACGAGCACGGCATCCGGCCCATTGTCAGCAAGAACGAAGCCCAGAAGGCGTTGACCGTCATTGCGCGGGATTACCAGCCGATTTCGGCGGATTGGAAGATGCGCTACCAGATGAACCTGGATCTCCTCAAGAAGGGCAGCGTCACCGATATCGCCAAGGTGGTGCGCTCCCTCTACAACCGTTCCAAGATCAAGGAACTCCCCATTCTGGAACGGAAACTCTATGACAGCGCCATCAAGCTGTTGATTGATGAAATCTCCTACTCGCTCCACAAGGACAAGGACGAGGTAGAGACCATGATCTACAAGAAAATGGAGACCAAGTGAGTCGAAACGCCGCGCTGGTAACCGGCGCGGGCTTGAGTACGCGCATGGGACCCGGGATGAAGAAGGAATACCGCCGACTGGACGGAATCCCGGTACTGGCACGGAGTATGGCCGTGTTCCAGAACACGGGCCTCTTTACGGCAATGGCGGTCACCGTGCCTCCCGGACAGGTAGAACAAGCCCAAAACCTGGTGGCCCCTTTCGTTAAGAGCGGCAACATCTTGTTCGTGGAGGGCGGCCTTACGCGCCGCGATTCGGTCTTCCTGGGACTGTCCGCCCTGCGGGGTCTGGCTATCGAGTATGTCCTCATCCACGACGCGGCCCGTCCCTGGATCACCCCGGAACTCATCCGCCTGGTACTGAAGGAGACGGTCGAGCACGGGGCGGTGATTCCCGTGATCCACGTCACCGATGCCGTGGTGGAAACCACCTCCGACGGCCGGGTCGGCACTCACCTGGCCAAAAACGTCCTGCGCGGCGTACAGACACCCCAGGGTTTTCGTTATCAGGAGATTTTCCGGGCGCATCAGGCGGCCCGGCGGGAAGGAGGCGAGTATTACGACGACGCCCAGGTGTTTCTGGCCGGCGGCGGATCAGTCTTCACCGTGCCGGGTGATCCGGCCAACCGGAAAATTACCTACACCCATGATCTGGAGGATCTTTGAGAATCGGGCAGGGATATGACATCCACCGGCTGAGTCCGGGCAGAAAACTCATTCTGGGCGGTGTGGTCGTACCCGCGGAAAAGGGGGAAGACGGTCATTCCGACGGGGATACCCTGATTCACGCCATCATTGACGCCCTGCTGGGCGCCCTCACCCTGGGTGATATCGGCACCTACTTCCCCTCCACCGATCCCCTGTACCAAGACATCGACAGCGGTATACTTCTCAAGGAAACCCTCCGCCTGGTAAAGAAGAAATCCGCGTCCATCGTGAATATTGATTGTACGATCATCCTGGAACAGCCCAAAATCAGCCCCTTCCGCCGGCAGATCCAGGAGTCCCTGGCCTCTCTCCTGGAACTGGAACCGGCCCAGGTATCGGTCAAAGCCAAATCCAAGGAAGGAATCGACGGTACCGGGCGGGGAGAGGCGGTCGAAGCCCAGGCCGTGGTCCTGCTCGACCTGCCCTAAAGCGCTTTTTCCGGGTTTTTTGGGCTTTTAACCTCCATAATCCCTCCTAAATAAACCTTCATTCAATATTGCCTTACAAATGAGAATTCTGTATATTTACGACCGATTTATCTTGATATAGACAGAAGGAGGTATTTTGACCCGGCTATTAATCCTCATCCTGGTGCCCGTACTCATTACCTACAGTCATTTCGCGGCCACCACGGATGCCGATACCCTGATTGAGCAGGTTGCCCTGCGCGAACCCGCACCCGTCAACGAGACCACCCCGGTCGGTTTGATACTGGAAACGGAAGATATAGCTGATCTGGGACTTTCGCTATATAAAAATTCCTATACCAAAGACCTGGTAATCGAATTTTACAATTCAATCACCCATTCCGAGGAAATCACCCGGGCCATATTGGGGAACGCGGAAGAATACTCCGTCCCGCCTTCCCTGGCCTTTGCCCTGTGCGGCGTCGAAAGCCGTTTTAATAAAAAAGCCCAGAACCACAACCAGATTTCCGTGGACCGCGGTCTCTTCCAGCTCAATTCGCTTTCCTTCCCTGATTTGACGGAGGAGGACTTTTTTTCCATCACCACCAACACCGAACACGGCATGAAGCATCTGCGTTATTGCCTGAACCGGGGCGAGAACGAAGTGGTGGCCCTGGCCATGTACAACGCGGGCGAAACCAGGGTCACCGGTACCGGCGCCCCCCTGATGACGCTCACCTATATATACCGTATTCTCGACCTGCGGGATCAACTGGAAGAGCGTTTCCATGACATGGTAGTGTCTAAATTTTCCTTATAAATAAAAAACGCCGCTTTTACTGCGGCGTTTTTTTTACGAATTTGCCCAGAGGGGGACTCGAACCCCCACGACCTTGCGGCACTAGACCCTGAACCTAGCGTGTCTACCAAATTTCACCATCTGGGCGCAGTCCCTATATTACTCAGGATGGCATTGCTGTGTCAATTGCCCGCAGGCGGCCTCAATATCTCCGCCTTTTTCCCGGCGTAAGGCCGTTTCCAGGCCGGACGCCTCCAAAAGCGCCACAAACGACCGTACCGTCCTGTGATCGGGCGCCCGGTACGGAGCCCCCGGAACAGGGTTCCAGGGAATGACGTTTACGAACACAGGCAAGCCGCGCGCAAAATCTGCCACGGCCCGGGCGTCGCCAGGCGAATCATTGATCCCTTTGAGCAGGATATACTCGAACGTCACCCGGTTTTTGGTCCGGTCCACATACTCCCGCAGGGCCGCCTTCAGTTCAGGCAGCGGATGCTTCCGGGCCACGGGCATGAGCCGCTCCCTCACCTCCTGCCGCGCGGCGTGCAAAGACACCGCCAGGCGGGCCGGCAAATCCAGGTCCGCCAGACGGCGGATGGCCGGGACGATCCCGACTGTGGAGAGGGTCAACCGCCGGCTGCTTATACCGAAACAGCGGGAGTCATTCAGCACGCGTAAAGCCCGCGCCGTGGCCTCCAGGTTGAGGAGCGGTTCGCCCTGCCCCATGGCCACGCAGTTGGTCACCCGCACTCCCGCCTCCCGTTCGATGGCCATGACCTGGCCGGTTATTTCCGCGACGTTTAAGTTGCGCCGGAAGCCGCCCCGGCCCGTGGCGCAGAAGGCGCACCCCAGGGCGCAGCCGGCCTGGGTGGAAAAACACACCGTCCGCCTGTCTTTATCCGGGATGAGGACACTCTCCACCCGGACGCCGTCCTCCAGCGCCAAAAGGTATTTGATGGTGCCGTCCCGCGACACGCGTTTCACGTTCACGGTCGGCAGACACAGCGAAAATTCTTCGGCCAAGCGGCGGCGGAGACTCCCGGGCGCGGAGGTGATCTCGTTCCAATCCGCGGCGCGCAGCGCGTATACCTGATCCATGATTTGCCCGGCCCGATATGCCGGTTCGGAAAAGCGCTCCCGGAACATCTGGGCGAACTCTCCGGGAAACAGGGCGAGAAAGTGCGGTTTGTCCATAGTGTTTGGAGGATAGGGGATTCGAACCCCTGACCTATTGATTGCGAACCAATCGCTCTACCAACTGAGCTAATCCCCCGCTTATCAAGGCCGCTGAATGCGCCCTTAATGTACTGTCATTTGTGCCACTTTTCCAGGAAAAAAGCAAGATATTCGGCCGGATACGACTTACAGAGTGAAGACCATGCCCTCGCGCGCGCCCTCGATGATCAGGGGAGATTTGCCGGCGATGCGCCGGCGGTACTGGTCCAGGAGCACGTCAAGCTCGTCGTCCGTGCGCAGGGGATCGTGGTGGAAGCAGACCATCTTCTTCACCTTGGCCTTATGGGCCGTGTTGATGGCGTCCTCGAACGAGGTGTGTCCCCAGCCCACCTTGCCGGCCAGGTACTCCTTGTGGGTGTACTGGGTGTCGTAGACCACCAGGTCGGCGCCGTAAAGAAATTTCATGGTCTTCTCGTTCTCCTGGCGGGCGGCGGTCTCTCCCTCGCGCACGGCTTCCTCATCGTAATCGGGAGAGGAGGGGTCCTGGGCGAAGACGTTGCGGAAGGGCTCGGTGTCGAAACAGGTGCAGAAGACCTTGCCCTGATATTCAAAGCGGTAGCCCAGGCAGAGAACCGGGTGATTCAGGTACTTGGTGGTGACGTGGATGCCGTCACCGATGTCGAGGCTGGATTCCTTCAGGGCGATGTACTTGAAACTCGCGGCCAGCTCACTCTGGCGCACCGGGAAATAGCGGTAGCGCAGCTGTTCGCCGATTATTTTGTCCAGGGTGTCTTCTTCATAGGTGACCGGCCCGTAGATGGTCAATTCCGTCTTGGGAATATAGATGGGCGTGAAGAAAGGGAACCCCATGATATGGTCCCAGTGGGTGTGGGTAAAGAAGATCTCCGTTTTAATGGGTCCTTTGGGCAGGTCGGTCTTGAGAAGCGCGTTGCCCAGGTCGCGGATGCCGGAACCGGCGTCCACGATGACCAGCCGGTCGCGGTCGCCGAAGCGAAGCTCCAGGCAGGTGGTGTTGCCGCCGTAGCGGACCGTGTCCGGACCGGGGCAGGGGATGGAGCCCCGCACTCCCCATAAACGCACGCGGATCGACACGGCCGCTCCTATCTCGCCACTTCCAGGAAGATCTGGGCCTTTTGGATGGCGTCCCGGATTTCGTCCTCCAGGCTGTCGAAGTAGTCCCAGGTGATTTCCAGGAAGGTGAGCACGTCGTCCTTGATGGGCTCGGGATACCGGTCACCGGCGAACCCGATCTCGTTCACGTTGGCGAAGTAGTTGGCGGCCGCCACGGTGTAGACCATGAGCTGGTGCTTACCCTCGTAGGCGAAGAACTTGTGATGGTATTCGACCACGTCGCGGATGTCCTCGGAAAGCTTCCAGTTGACGATGATCAGCTTGCCCACGTCCCCGTGGTCCAACTCGAAGAGGTTTTGTTCAGCCAGGTAGAGGGGGATGCGCCGGCGTTCGGCTTCGGCGAAGGCCTCAAAATACTCCTTGGAAAGCCGGTTGTTAAGCGGTACCTTGCCGATGTCGTGCAGGAGTCCGGCGATGAAAAACTCCTCCAGGTCCTGGGGATTCACCTTCATTTTCTTGGCGATGAGCTTGGCCGTGACGCCCACGCAGATGGAATGGCGCCAGAACCCTTCCATATTGAGGGCCTGAAAGTTCTTGCTGCCCCCGATCTGCGTCAACACGGCCGTGGACAGGGCCAGGTTCTTGACCGTGTTGATGCCGAGCATGATAATGGCGCGCACCAGCGAGGTGATCTTGGTGGAAAGCGAATAATAGGCCGAATTGATCAGTTTCATGACCCGGCCCATGAGCACGGGATCGAGGCTGATCAGTTTATTGAGATCCGTGGGCGAGGTCTTGGGGTCATTACAGAGCTGGAGTATCTTGGACACGGTCGTCGGCAGACTGGGCATCCGCTCGATGTACGTGTTCATAAGATACAGGACGCGTTCTCTACTATCCACTGACATGCCTCATTTTTCCGAGGATAGCATCTATTTTTTTCCGTATCAACATACTCATCTTGTGGTCCGGCATAAAACAGGACAGGTCTTTCATGAAGGCAAAGGTTGACACGAGTTTCTCACTCGTAAGCCCGGCGCCGCCGGGGTGCCGGGGGGGCCGAAAGGAGCCCTCGATACGTTGAAACAGCCCCTTCTTCCCGGAAAGCCGTCCCCGCATCGTCTCCAGTCTGACCCGCATTTCATTTTCCAGGGATTGAAACCCCGATTCTTGGGGTAAATAATTTGTCATATTGGCCAAATAGTCAAGCAGTCGCCGGGGCTTTTGGGGAGGCAGCGGTACTTTCTCCGTTTCCCCGGAAACCGCTTCCTCCACCGCCGGCAACTCGTCCAGACGGTCACGCACGTCATTAACGAAGGTTTTCAGTTCATGCCTGAGGTCGGCGGACGTCTCCTCCTCGCCTCCCACCGCTTCGGGCTCAATTTCGATGAGGATGCCGTCTTCATCTTTCTTTTCTTCCGCCTCCCCGGCGACCTCCTCTGATTGTCCCGTGGAAAAGAGATTTTCTTCTTCCCCTGAAGCGATGTCCGCGGGCTCCGTTGACGGTAACGGTTCCTCGGCCGGCAGTGCCTCGGCGGGTATGGATTCTTCCTCCTCATCCAGAAAACGCGGCACACCGTCCCATTCCTCCTCTGTTTCCGGAGGTTCCGGGCCGGCCGGGGCAGGAGCAGACGGGGGGAGTGGCGACGGCGGGGCGGGCGGTTCCGCCGGCTTGTCCGTGGCGGAAAGAGGCGGCTGGGTAAACAAGACCACGGGAGGGGGGGCGGGAGGGGGTGGGACGTTCTGCTTCATCTGCTGGGCCAGAAGGGCGCTGGACAGGATCGAATCGTGCACGGCTTTACCCAAAGCGTCGACCGTATCCTTCAACTGCCCGGCCAATTCCCCGGAGGCCTGGCCGGACGCGCTACCACCGCCCGCGTTTCCCGACGGCGGGGGAGGCGCCGGGGATTCATACTGCGGATCACTCGTCTTTTCAAACTCATCCGCACCGAAATCCGGGGGCGGGGCGGGCCGTTCCGGCCGGGGCGGGCGGGGGGGGCGCCGGTCCCGGGCGCGCTGCGGACTCTCCTCATAGAGGTCTTCACCGTCCAACAGACTCATGAGTGAGGGGGCGCCTTGATCCTCGATTTCAACCACCCGGTCCTCGCCCGGATCGATCTCCTCGTCCTGCTCCTCCAGCTTCAGGGTCTCTTCCTCTTCCCGAATCTCAAACACCGGTTCCAGGCCGCCGATGTTGATGATGGGAATCGATTCCTCGTCCGGGGCCAGGGAGGGTTCGAAAAGCATGGCGTCGCCGGCCGTCAGCTGTTCGCGGCCGGTCTCCCCGTGCATTTTCTTGAAAGCCCGTAGATTCTTTTCCGATCGGTCCTTGAAATCCCGTTCGTAGTCGGTGATCATCTCCTCGTAGAGTTTGAGGGTCTCCGGCAGGCTCTTTACCTCCCGCACTTCCTCGCTCTCCCCCTGGGCGGTGATGATCTCGTTGAGAAGCGCCAGAGCTTGATCCGGAAGGCCCTTGGCCTTGAAAACCCGGGCCAGCATGAGAAGCACTTCCGGTTCCCGCCGGCCTTCCGCCAGCATCTCCTGAAGGACCCGTTCCGCTTCGTCCGACTGTTTCTGGGCCAAAAGAATATCCGCCAGCACCACCGTAGCGGCCGGGTGCCGGGGATGACCGGCCAGATACTGTCGGATTTCGTCCTCAGCCGGCCGATACTCGCTCTGCTCCTGGTAGTAGAACGCCAGATCCAGGCTGAAATCCGAAAAGCGGGGATCAATCTTGGCGATTTGTTTGCGGAACTGCAGGGCCTTGGACACCTCATGCCGCTTGAGATGGATAAGCCCCATGGCGCGCAGAGCGGCGCAATTATCCGGGGTTTGGCTGAGAATGCGGCGGAAATGACTTTCGGCTTCGCCGTACTGACCGCGTTCCAGAAGCAGGGTACCCGCCTGGAGCAGGGCGGAGGCGTCGTTCGGATCATCCTTGAGAATACGGGAAAACCCTTTAAGGGCCTTGTCCGGGGCGCCCGCGGCGGCGTCCAGCAGCGCCAGGTTGTAGCGCGCCTTACGGTAGGCGGGATTGATCGCCAGAGCCTTCTCGTAATGCTCCCGGGCCCCGTCAATGATGTTCCGCTCCTCCAGGATGACGCCGATGTTGTTGTGCACCTCCGCGTTGTGCGGATCGGTTTTCAGAATGTCGTGAAAGAGGGAGAGCGCCTGTTCGTATTCCCGGCGTTCCTGCAGGAGGAGGGCCAGGTTGTTCTTGGCGGCGATCAGGTTGGACTGGCATTTGAGCGCCAGGCGAAACTCGACCTCCGCCTCTTTCTGACGATTCTTGACGCGGTAGATCACTCCGGAATTGAAATGCAGCCGTGAGTTCTTGGCGTCGATCTGCAGGCCCTGGTGGTAAACGTGCAGGGCGGCGTCGAATTGACCGGTCTTTTCCAGGACCGTGCCCAGATTATTATAAGCCAGAATGTACCCGGCATCCATTTCCAGGGCTTTCTTGTAGTAGCTTTCGGCCTGCTGGTACTGGTTGATGTCTTTGTACAGATTCCCCAGATTGTAATAGACGTCCGCCCGGCGGGAGTCCAGTTTAATCACCTTCATAAAGGCGGCCAGGGCCTTCTGGGTCTCCCCCTTGCTCTTGTAGGCCACGCCCAGGTTGTTGTAGGCCTCTACGTTGTCGCCCCGGCCCTGGATGGCTTTTTCATAGTACCCGATCGCCCGATCGGCTTCGCCTTCCCGGGCGTAAATGCTGCCCAGGAGGTTGCAGATCACGGGATTGTTCGCTTCCTTCTCCAAAAGCCTTTCCAACAGCCGTTTGGCCTGGGTGAACTCACCCATCCGGAAGGACGTCTGGGCGCGTTGGAGGGCCTCCTCGAAGGTCATGGAACTCATCTGAGCACCTCGGAGGGACGGGCTGACTTTTCAGTGATGAAATCACTCAGGTGGGGTGGGGAGGAGGAATCGTAGGCGGCCACGACGAAGAAGTACAGTTTTCCGTTGGTGAGGCCGGTCAGTTCGAACGAGGTCACATTGCCCACGTCGATGGGGGAAGCTCCTTCCCGGGCGTCCGTACCCTGGTAATTGAGAGGCGCCTCTCCATAAAACACGTAATACCCCCGGACGTCATCCTCGGGAACGCGTTTCCAGGAAAGGGTGACCCGGCCGTCCCCGGGAACAACCCTTAAGCCGGCCGGACTGCCCGGCGCCAGATCCGGTTTATAGACAACGGTCATCTCGAAGAGGCGGGGCGTCAGTTCATTGCGGCCGTCGGGAAAGAACTCGACCATCAGCTGGAGGTAGCGCCCCTCCAGCGGCCGGGCCAGCGGCCGCCCGGGGATAAAAGGGATCCAATCCGTCTTGAGGCTTTCGAACGTGTTGAAGGCGTCCGAAGACCGGATGTAAAAATTTATCTCAGAATCAGCGGGCTTGTCATAGCGGGCGGTCACCTTTTTGATCAGGGTTCCCGAGTATCCCAGGTCGAACACCCGGCTGGTGGCCCGGCCGTGGCCCTGCGAGAATCTGTTAAGCAGGGGTTGGCGGACGATCTCCCGGATGATACGGAACTCGTCCACAAACCCGGTCAGTCTCCCCCCCAGGGTCAGTGTGGTCTTCTCCGCCTCACCGATGATAGGCAGACAGAAAGTGGAGGATTCCCGGCCGTTGAGACTCGAGTAGCGCGTACCGACCGGCACGCCGTCCACCAGGTATTCGAGGATGCCCGCCTCACTGTCGTAACGCAGCAGGTGGTGGTGCCAGCGGCGTGGGATGAGCCGTTCCAGGCTCCTGATCTCGAACCGAAACGGTTCCCCGCTCACCGGGCTGAAAAAGTTATCGAAAGCCCAGACCAGGCGGCGGCCCTCCACCCGGCAATCCAGGCTCTGCGGCACGATTTTACGATTGACCAGTCTATAGCCCTTCCAGGAGAGGATTGATTCCCCGTCGCTCAAGGCCGCCGGATAAAGCCAGAATTCAATGCTGAAATCCCCCCACTGGGAACCGGGAGCAAAGAGGGAAGCCGGACCCGGTGTCAGGGTCACTCCCCCCGTTCCGGTAAAGACCCCGGCGCCGGACCCGAACTTGGCGTACGCGCCGTTTATCTCCACCCGGTTTTTCTCGATTTTATACAATGGTGTTTCCCCTTTGAGGGGGAGGGTGTTGAAATGAAGCAGAAGATCGGTGGCGGGGGTGACGGGATATTCGCTGTCGGCCAGAAGCAGATCGCTAAAACCGCCGCGGCCGGCCTTAAGGGAGAGTCCTTCCTTCTTCGGAAACCCATCCCAGGCTTCCGCCTTGCCCAGGGTAATCACCTGGTCGTTGGCCCGAGACAGCCCACCGATACAGAAGAAGATGATGGCCAGAGTAATCCTTATGTATATTTTCATACCCTACCCTCAATCATCGGCAAATTTATATCTTTTTGTGACTGTCAGTCAGTGTGCAAAAGGCGTCCGTCTGCCATTCTGCGTAAGGCTGTGGCGCCTACAATAATATACGCCTGTGCCCTTCAAAATAGCAGGGCGAGGTGACGGGGTCAATCACCAAAACCCATTCCCTTTTCTGGCGGATCTATCCTTAAAAAAACACAGAAATTGTTTGACTCCGCATATAAAGGAGTATAAAATTCCAGACATTCGCTTATGTGGCAGGACAAACTCAAAGACCTCATTGAACAAACCTCCCGCCGGGAACTCGATCCCTCCCTGGCGGAACAAAAGATCCGCGAATTGATCTCACGGGAGTTGGGTGTGGCGGAAGTGGACGTTTCCCGCCATGTCCGCACCGGGTTTCCCGAGGTCGTCTTCTGTCTGAATAAATCCGACAATGACATCCTCTCCATCGTTACCACATTGCGGGAGTATACGACCCCCGTCCTCTGCACCAAGGCCCAGGCCTCGACCTATGAGTTGCTGCGCCGCCATCACGCGGACACGGTCTTCCATGAAAAAAGCGGGTGTATCGTGATCGGTCCGGAACCTGAGGGCACGGGGCGGATCCACGTGGTGTCGGCCGGTACCTCGGACATCCCGGTGGCCGAGGAAGCGGCCGTTACCGCCCGGGTGCTGGGAGCGCAGGTGGACACCTCCTGGGATGTGGGCGTGGCCGGCATCCACCGTCTCTTCTCCAAGCTGGAGGATTTGAGGCAAAGCCGGGCCATCATCGCCGTGGCCGGCATGGACGGGGCCCTGCCCTCGGTCATTGCCGGTCTGGTGCAATGCCCGGTGATCGCGGTGCCCACCTCCGTGGGTTACGGGGCCAGCTTCGCGGGGCTGGCCGCCTTGCTCACCATGCTCAATTCCTGCGCCCCGGGCGTGGCCGCGGTCAATATCGACAATGGGTTCGGCGCCGGCTACCTGGCGGCCCTCATCAACAAGAACGGAGTCCGGGCGTGATCTACCTCGACCTGCGACCCGGCGTCACGCTCTCCCTGCTGCTGGCGGCCGCGGCCACGGTCCGGCAGGAAGGGGGCGCCGTTTCCCCGCGCGCCGCCCAAGCCATCCGGGTCGGGGGACCGCTGGCCGCGCACTGGAAAAAAGCCCTGAGCGAGCCTTCGCCGGAGGGGATGGTGAAGACCCTTCATTCCCTCACCAGAGACCTGGCTCCCCTCACCGTGGCGGAGGCTCTGACGGCCATTCCCGATCCGGCATCAGGCATGGCCGCGACCGTGACCCGATCCGGGTCCGATTCCCTTGACCCCTTCGCCTTCTCTGCTTATATTTTACTGACACTGTTACTGCGTCTTCCCGGCGACGCCGTGAGATTGTTGATCCCCCGCATCGGCAGCGATTCATCAGAACAGGTATTCCGCATCTTGAAGGATTCAGGTATGCTCATCAGCCCGACCGCGCCGGCGCTGTCCCCCTGGACGGCCGCCGTTCTCGCCGGGCATTTCACCCCGTTTGCGACGGTGACCCCGTCGGCCGGCTGGCAGGGGATGACCGACATCGCCGATCCCCTGGACCCGGACGCCCGGGCCCGGGCCTTCCATTTCGCTGAAACGCTGCCGGCGGCGGACACCGTGGCGGTCATTCAGGCGAATATCGACGACATGACCCCGGAACTGTTGGCCGGCGCCGCCCGGGTCCTGGGGGAGAGCGGGGCGTTGGACGTGGTCATCACGCCCGTAGTCATGAAAAAAGGCCGGCCAGGCCAGCAGGTGGAAGTGCTGACCCGGCCGGAAGACCGGATTAAAATGGAGGAACTTCTTCTCCGGCAGACGACCACCTTCGGTGTCCGCTCGTGGCTGAGCGAGCGAAAGGTATTGGAACGGCGTCTGGAGGAATGCCAGACCTCCCACGGCCGGATCAGGGTCAAACGGGGCTATTGGAAGGGCGTCTGCCTGCGCAGCGTGCCGGAATACGAGGACGTGGCCGCGCTGAGCGCAAAAATCGGTATCCCGCTCCTGCAATTGTATACCGATATTCAGAACGAAATCGCCCGCCAAAGCCCGTGACCGGGGCTCTTTCCAGGCGACAAGGAGTGCGCGTGACGAAGAAGGAATTTCCAAAGATCCACTTTTACGACCATGACGTGGTCAACATCTACAACCAAACCTGCCACTGGCTCAAGGAAGCCTGGAAGACGGGCACGCACAAGAACGGGTTGGCCTCCAAGTATTTCAATCATCCCGGTAATGGAAAGATCAACCAGTTTGAGGCCATTTTCTCCACCTTCTTCCTGGTATACAGCAACAAGATGTTCCCGGTTTCCCCGGTCCTGGATAATTTTTACAACAAACAGGAGGCGGACGGCGCCATCCGGGGTGAATACTCCGAGCATGACGGTAAACCGATCCTCTCCAAAAAGAATCCCAAGGGCGTGCTGCCGCCGTTGTTCTCCTGGGCTGAATACAATATGTTCCACAAGATCGGCTTCAAGAAGCGCATCAAGGAAATCATGCCCAAGCTGGAGAAGTACTACGCCTGGCTGGAGAAAAACTTCAAATCGCAGAACGGCCTCTATTCGGTGCCCCTGGCCGCCACCATGATGGAAAACTCGCCCCGGGGCGACGTGTGCTACCCGGTGGATTTCAACTCCCAGCAGGCCATCAACACCCTGTATATGGCCCATTTGAGCGACATTCTCAACGACAAGGATAAAAGCTACCGCTACAAGCGTTATTATTTCTCCCTGAAGACGCGCATCAACAGTCTCATGTGGAACAATGCCGACGGGTATTACTACGACCTGGACAAAAAGGACAAACAGATCAAGGTCAAGACCATCGCGTCGTTCTGGCCCCTGCTGGCCGAAATTCCCACGGAGGAAAAAGCCGCCAAACTCATCACCCATCTGGCGAATCCCAAGGAGTTCGGGACGGAAAATCCCTTCCCGACCCTGTCGGTCAAGGACAAGAATTTCGACAAATCCGGCTACGGGTACCGGGGCTCGGTCCTGCCCCCGTTCACCTATATGGTGATCAAGGGTCTGGAGAAATACCAGCGCTACGACCTGGCCCGGGAATGCACCATCCGCCACCTCTACTCGATCATGGACTCCCTGTACCCGGACAACGAAAAAGGGGAGGCCCTGTGGGAGGCCTACCAGCCCCTGCAGGCCGGCATCGCCAAGTGGCCCAAAAAGGACAACTTTCCCCGTAAGCGCTTCCTGCCCTACGCCGCCGTGTCCACCGTGGCCCTGTTGATCGAAAACCTGGTGGGGCTGCTCATTTCCCTGCCGCGCAAGACCGTGGACTGGATCGTCCCCACCCTGGAGATCATGGGCATTGAGGACCTTTCCCTCCGGCGCAATCTGATAAGCATTCTCAGCAATAAGAGCGCCCGCGGTTGGGAGATCAAGCTCGAATCCGAGAAACTCTATTACTTCACCATTCACATCATCGGGGAGAAGAAGAAAACCCTGCCCATACCCTCGGGCAAGTGCTCGCTCTTGATAGAGAAAATATAATAATATTATTAACTTTTTAAATTACCCCTCATCGCGGGAGTCCCGCCCCCGGGATCAGGAGATAATTGACGGGAAGACTCAGTCGATGGAATCAAAGCATATAATAGAATAATCCCCGGCGAGAAGCGGTATGCTTTACTTTTTTCCGGTTCCTTTATATAATGGTAAATCCTTACGCACAAAGGCAAGGTACATATGCTGGAAGTCATATAATTTTCAAGCATTTATGGTTATAACGGTTTCTATTTTCTTGCACCACTTCAATTCAGAATGAGTCTCCCGCCAAGAAAATAGAAAATCGTCAGGCATGGAGTATACATGAAAGACGCAACGTACTCGGCAAAGAACATACAGGTATTGAAGGGTCTGGAACACGTTCGCAAGCGGCCGGGTATGTACGTCGGCACCACCGGCAGCGACGGGCTCCACCACCTGGTCTATGAAGTGGTGGACAACTCCATCGACGAGGCGCTGGCCGGGCATTGTTCCCAAATCAGCGTTACTATTGAACCCGATAACATAATCGTTGTAGACGACAACGGCCGCGGTATCCCCATCGACATCCATCCCCAGGAAAAGGTGAGCGCCCTCGAGGTGGTCATGACCAAACTTAACGCCGGCGGCAAATTCGACAAGGCCAGCTACAAGGTCTCCGGCGGTCTGCACGGCGTGGGCGTGTCGGTGGTCAACGCCCTCTCCGAATGGCTGGAAGTCAAGGTACATCGGGAAGGCCAGATCTATTACCAGAAATACATCCGCGGCCTGCCGGAAGAGGCCGTCAAGACGATCGGGAGCACGGATCGCAACGGTACCTGGGTGCGCTTCCAGGCGGACAGCGAAATCTTTGAAGAGATTGAATATCACTTTGACGTACTTTCCAACCGGCTGCGCGAGCTGGCCTTCCTCAACAAGGGCATCGAGATCAACGTCACCGACGCCCGGCCGGGCAAACCCAAACAGCACAATTTCAAGTTCGATGGCGGCCTCAAATCCTTCATCGAATACCTGAACAAGTCCAAAAACGCCATCCACAAGGATCCCATCTACCTGGAGGCGGAAAGCAACGACATTGTATTGGAGTGCGCCCTCCAGTACAACGACAGTTTCACCGAGACCATCTTCACCTTCGTCAACAATATAAACACCCGCGAGGGCGGCACCCACCTGATCGGTTTCAAGTCCGCCCTGACCCGCACCCTCAACGACTTCTTTAAGAAGCACAACCTGTCCAAAAAGCTGGATGAAACCCTGTCCGGTGACGATACGCGTGAGGGGTTGACCGCGGTCATTTCGGTTAAAGTTCATGAGCCCCAGTTCGAGGGGCAGACCAAGGCCAAGCTGGGCAACAGTGAGGTCAAGGGCATGGTGGAGACCTCGGTCAACGAACACCTTACCAACTACTTTGAGGAAAACCCGGCCGTGGTCAAGCAGATCCTGGAAAAGACGGTGCTGGCGGCCAAGGCGCGCATCGCGGCCCGTAAGGCCCGCGAGCTGACCCGCCGCAAGAGCTTCCTGGAGAACTCCAGCCTGCCCGGCAAGCTGGCCGACTGCGCCGAGCGCGACCCCGCTAAATGCGAACTCTACATTGTGGAGGGCGACTCGGCCGGCGGCAGCGCCAAGCTGGGCCGCGACCGCCAGTTCCAGGCCATCCTCCCCCTGTGGGGCAAGATGCTCAACGTGGAGAAGACCCGGCTGGACAAAGTCCTCTCCAATGAAAAACTGGTGCCCGTGATCTCCACCCTGGGCACGGGCGCGGGCACGGGCTTCGACCTCTCCAAGCTGCGCTACCACCGGGTAATCATCATGGCCGACGCGGACGTGGACGGCTCTCACATCCGCACCCTGCTCTTGACCTTCTTTTTCCGCTACATGAAAGAACTGGTGGAAGCCGGGCACGTCTATATCGCCATGCCCCCGCTTTACAAGGTCGCCTATAATAAGAAGGTGCACTACGCCTATAATGACGCGGAAAAGGAAAAGTTCATCAAGGAAATTGTTGACGAGACCGGCAAGAAAAAGGAAGGCATCTCCATCCAGCGCTACAAGGGCCTGGGCGAAATGAACCCGGAACAGTTGTGGGAGACCACCATGAACCCCGCGGTCCGGCGCATTATCCAGATCACCCTGGAGGACGAGGTGGAGGCGGACGAGATCTTCACCACACTCATGGGCGAGGTGGTGGAGCCGCGCAAGAAGTTTATTGAAGAGAACGCCCTGGCCGTATCCTTCCTGGACGTCTAGCGGGCCGAACCTGTCAAGGAGCAAGCGATGAGCGATACCAAAGAGAAAGTCATCCCCGTACCCATAGAAGACGAGGTCAAGGACTCCTACCTGAACTACGCCATGTCGGTCATCGTGAGCCGCGCCCTGCCCGACGTGCGCGACGGCTTGAAGCCCGTGCACCGGCGTATTCTTTATGCCATGAACGAGATGGGACTGCGTTCCAACACCGCCTATAAGAAGACCGGACGCATTGTGGGCGACGTGCTCGGCAAATACCACCCCCACGGCGACCTCTCCATCTACGACGCCCTGGTACGCATGGCCCAGGACTTCTCCCTCCGCTATCTCATGGTGGACGGGCAGGGTAATTTCGGCTCCATCGACGGCGACCCGCCGGCGGCCATGCGTTATACTGAAGCCCGTCTTACCAAAGCCGCCGAGGAGATGCTGGCCGACATCAATAAGGAAACGGTCGATTTCGGCCCCAATTATGACGACTCCATGCAGGAGCCCCTCATCCTGCCGGCCGCCCTGCCGTACCTTCTGATCAACGGCGCCAGCGGCATCGCCGTGGGCATGGCCACCAACATGCCGCCCCACAACCTGCGGGAGATCGGCGCCGCGGTGGTGGCCCTGATCGACAAGCCGGAGATGACTACCGCCGAATTGATGGAGTTCGTCAAGGGTCCGGATTTTCCCACCGGGGGCATTATCTACGGCAAAAGGGGCATCCAGGACGCCATCGAAACCGGCAAGGGCCGGGTGATCGTCCGCTCCCGCGTAACCCTGGAGGAGTTCAAGCAGGGCAAGCAAGCCATCATCGTCACCGAGATTCCCTACCTGGTCAACAAATCCTCCCTGATCATCCGCATCGCCGAACTGGTCAAGGAACACCGCATCGACGGCATCGCCGACATCCGCGATGAATCCGACCGCACCGGGATCCGGATCGTCATGGAACTGAAACGCGGCGTGGTGCCCAAGGTCATCCTCAACCAGCTTTTCTCCAATACCCAGCTGCAGGTGGCCTTCAGCATCAACAGCATCGCCCTGGTGGAGGGGCGGCCCCAGCTCAACACCCTGCGCGACCTCCTCACGTATTTCATCCGCCACCGCCAGGATATCGTAATCCGGCGCACTAAATTCGATCTTAAAAAGGCCGAGGAACGCGCCCATATCCTGGAAGGCCTGAAGATCGCCATCGACAATATCGACGAGGTGATCGCCCTGATCAAGGCGTCCCAGACCCCGGACATTGCCCGGGAAGGATTAATGAAGCGCTTCAAGCTTTCCCAAATCCAGGCCCAAGCCATCCTTGACATGCGCCTCCAGCGCTTGACCGGCCTGGAGATGCAGAAAATCATTGATGAATTGAAGGAAGTGCGGGCCCTGATCGCCTACCTGCAGGACCTCCTCTCCAGCGAAAAGAAAATACTGGGCGTGGTCAAGAAAGAAACCGGGGAAATGGTCGGGAAATACGGGGACGACCGCCGCACTGAAATCGTCGCGGACGAAGTGGAAAAACTGGACGTGGAGGACATGATCACCAAGGAAGACATGGTGATCCTTATCTCCAATCGCGGTTTCATCAAGCGCCTGCCCCTCTCCGCCTATAAGCGCCAGAACAGGGGAGGGCGCGGGTCCTCTTCCTCCAGCCTGAAAAATGAGGATTTCATCACCAAAATCTTCATCGCCAGCACCCACGACTACGTGCTCTTCATCACCAGCCTGGGCAAGGCCTACTGGATCAAGGTACACGAGATCCCCGAAGGCTCCAAGGTCTCCCGGGGCCAAAGCATAAAAACGATTTTAGCCATTTCCGACAACGAGGACATTACCGCCTTCACCCCCATCAGCGAGTTCAACGACACGAGCTTCATCTTTATGGCTACCCGGGCCGGCATCGTCAAAAAGGTGAAGACGAGCGAGTTCACCAACGCCCGCCAGCGCGGCATCAACGCCATCTCCCTGGATGAGAACGACCGCCTCATCTCCGCCACCCTGTCGCTGGGCCGGGAGGACATGGTGCTCCTGACCGCCAATGGTCTGGCCCTGCGGTTTACGGAGGATTCCGTCCGGCCCACGGGCCGCACCTCGCGCGGGGTGACCGGCATCCGCATCGGAGCGTCGGACCAGCTTATCGGCGCCCTGACCGTTACCAAAGACGAGGAGATGATCATTATCAGCGAAAAGGGCTACGGCAAGCGTATTGCCTATGACAACTTCAAACCGCACGGCCGGGCCACCCGCGGTCAGACCTGCTACAAGGTGAGCGCCAAGACCGGACCGCTTTCCAGCGCCCTGTCCGTAACCAAAGAAGACGATCTCATCTGCATCACCTCTCAGGGGAACGCCATCAAGCTGAAACTGAAAAGCGTCCCCGAACTGGGTAAAACGGCCGTGGGCGTACACATGGTGGACGTAGGCGACGAAGACCGGGTGGTCGGCATCGCCCGGGAAGAGGCAGACTCGGATTAATTACGCTTTACAGGAAATAAAAAAGGCCGCTCCGGAGTTACCGGATCGGCCTTTTTTTAGTCATGTTGAGCCTGTCGAAGCATGCCTCGACAGGCTCGGCATGACGATTCATTTCGCGTATTCCAGCCCGAATCCAAACGGGAATTTATATCCCTTGCCGCCCGTTTTCCAGAGGGGCACCTGCTCCATGGAATCGGGCCAGGAGAAGGGGAGTTTTCCCTGGAACGGATAAACGCCTGTTAGAACGTCCGCCACACCCGCTCCCTCGGTACCCGGCAGCCAGGCGGCCACCACCGCGTCGCAGAGAGGAAGGACGTCTGTAATCACCAGCGGGCGGCCGGAGATGACGAGCATGACCAGCTTGTCACAGCGGCTGCGCATCTTCTTAACCAATTCCTTGTCCGAGGAAGAGAGGGAGAGATCGGCCTTGTCACCCTGCCCTTCGGCGTAGGGTTTTTCTCCCACCACCACGATGCCTACCGGGGCTTTGGCAGTCTCTTTGAAATCGCCGGACGAGCTGTACTCCACTGCTGTTTTACCGGAAAGCGCGGCCTTCAATCCCGCCAAAATGGTAGTACCGGTGGTGATGGAGCCCGAACCGCCCTGCCATTCGATGGTCCAACCGCCGCACTGATTTCCCAGATTATCGGCTGCCCTACCGGCCACATAGAGAAGAGACACATCCGAGCCCAGGGGGAGGGCGGCCTTGTTTTTCAAAAGCACCAATGATTTCCGCACCGCCTCGCGGGCCACGGCCCGGTGTTCGGGTGAACCCACCCGGGGTAATAATGACCGGTCGGCCAGGGGCCGCTCAAAGAGACCCAACTCGAACTTGACCCGGAGGATACGGCGCACCGCGTCATCCACCCGCTCCAGGGACACGTCCTTCTGTTCCACCGCCTTGGCAAGCGCCCGGCAGAACGAACGGGAATCATAGGGGGTCATGATCATGTCCAGGCCGGCGTTAATGGAAGTGACCACGTCGCTGTAGTAATCCCCGGGAATCTGATCAATGGCCTTCCAGTCCGAAATTAAAAAACCGGAAAACCCGAGTTCTCCTTTTAGTACGTCAGTAAGCAGGTATTTGTCCGCGTGCATTTTGGTATCTTTCCAGCTCGAGAAAGACACCATGATGCAGCGCGCCCCGGCCTCAAGAGCCGCTTGGTAGGGCGGTAGAAAAAGTTTTCTTACCGTGGCCTCGTCGGCTTCCATCACGCCTTGATCGATCATATAGCGGCTGCCGCCGGCGCTCTGGCCCGTACCCCAGACCGTACCGCCGTCTCCGATATAGTGCTTGGGCGTGGCCAACACCGTTCCCGGCGCGCCGAAACCCTCTGAGTCCGTGTTCTGCAAACCCTGGACATAGGCCGCTCCCAGGCGGCTCACCAGCTCCGTATTCTCGCTGAAAGCCTCATAGGTCCGGCCCCAGCGGATGTCCTGCACCACCGCCACCACGGGCGCAAAATCCCAGTAGGCGCCGACCGCGGCCATTTCCAGGGCCGTGACCCGGGCCGTACGGCGTACCAGGTCCGCGTCCCGCGTGGCTCCCAGGCCGATGTTGTGCGGGAAGATGACCGCGCCTTTCATATTATTATGGCCGTGCACGCCGTCCGCGCCGTAAAGGAGGGGAATGGCCAGGCGGTTTTTAAGCGCTTCTTTCTGAAACGTATCGGTCATGTCCGCCCAGGCGGCCGGGGTGTTCGGCTGCGGATTGCCGCCGCCGCCGCTTAAGACGCTGCCTATTTTATCTTCCGGAATCTGAGTAGAACGAACGCTGTTTTTTTCCACCTGGGCCATCTGACCTATTTTTTCTTCCAGGGTCATTCGCTTGAGGAGATCCTCTACGCGTTCGGATATGGAAAGGGTGGGGTCGTCATACGGCGCATTCCCCGACCGGGAATAATTGCTTGCCACGCATGAAAACACACCCACGAGAAAAACAGCCAGAGCCAGGACGAGTCCCGCCACTGATATTCTTTTCATCTCAAACCTCCTGCCGAATTGGTACTGATCATTATACAATAAAAAAACCGTATCCGGAATACCGGATACGGCCTATGTTTCACGTGAAACAATCCCCGCCCAGGTCCTTCTGTCAGGATGCTGACAGACCGTTGAAAACCGGATGCGGTTTTTCAGCTGTCCGCTAAACGGCTTCAACCTTCTGCAGGTCGGGAAACTGTTTTTTCAGATAGCGCTCGATGCCCTGACTCAAGGTCATCTGGGACATGGGACATCCGGAGCAGGCGCCTTTGAGCTTGACCTGGACCACGCCTTCGGTCGTTACATCCACCAGTTCCACGTCCCCGCCGTCCGCCTGCAGCGAAGGCCTGACCTCATTCAGCGCTTTTTCCACTTGCTCTTTATCAACCATATAATCACTCCTTGAATTGTATTTCGCTGTAAACCGGACAGGATACCCGTTCATAAAATACACTTTTCCCCTCCAAGATGCAATGTCAATGCAGCAAATTCACGGGCCTGTCCCGGCCCGTCCGGCCTTCCCTGTAGCGAGCCGGTCTACAGCGTCTCGCCGGGTTGAGGAGGGGGCCCGTTCGGGAGCACAACCAAAGCGAAACACGGCGGTTTGCTGAACGGAGTATGGGCCTTATACAAGAGGAGGATTTTTGTTATAGTACGGAGACCTGCAGCTTCAGGCCGCCTGTCCGATCATGGCCCAGGCCGCCTGATTGAAAAGGACGTCGAGGGCATGGGAAAGATAGTCGTGTTTGCCAATCAGAAGGGCGGGGTGGGAAAAACAACTTCCGCGGTCAACATCGGAGCCTATTGCGCCCTCTTGGGCAAAAAAGTGCTTCTGGTCGATTTCGATTCACAGGCCAACCTATCCAGCTCCGTTTCAGCCGACCGCAAGAAACCCGGCATCTATGAGGTGCTCACTAAAAAAATTAGGGGTGCCGCGGCCGTGCAGCAGACCAAGGTCCGCAACCTCTCCATCATCCCCTCGAGCATCAACCTTTCGGGGGCGGCGGTGGAGTTGGCCGGTATCCAGGGACGCGAGTATTTCCTGAAAAAAGCCCTGGATGGTTTGGACGGCGCCTACGATTACATATTCATTGACTGTCCACCCTCGCTCGGCATTTTAACGGTGAACGGCCTGGCCGCGGCCCAATACGTGCTTATCCCCCTGCAGTGCGAGTATCTGGCGCTGGAAGGACTGAGTTCGCTTCTGCAGACCATTAAAACCATCCAGAGCCGGATCAACCCCTCTTTAAAGATCGGGGGTATTCTCTTTACCATGTACGACACGCGCACCAAGTTGGCCAATGAAGTGGTACAGGAAGTGACGGAATATTTTAAAGAGAAAGTCTTTCGCACGGTCATTCCCCGCAACGTCAAACTGTCGGAGGCGCCCTCCTACGGCGTGCCCATCAACCTTTACGACGGAGAATGCATCGGTGCGCTCAGCTACAAGAAACTGGCGGAAGAGGTGATACGCAATGTCTAAAAAAGCCTTGGGAAAAGGGATCGGCGCGCTCTTGTCTTCAGAGAGTCTGGAAGGCCCGGACCAACCGGCACTGGAACTGGACATCGACCTGGTCCAGCCCAACCCGCATCAGCCGCGCAAGATAATGGCCGCCGACAGCCTTAAGGAACTGGCCGCCTCCATCAAGGAGAAGGGCGTTATCCAGCCGGTGTTGGTGGAAAGAAGCGCTGACGATTCCTATACCATTATCGCCGGAGAACGACGCTTTCGCGCGGCCAAGATGGCCGGTCTCAAGCGGATTCCCGTCATTGTCAAATCACTCTCCGCCACCGAAAAGATGGAATATGCGCTCATTGAAAACATCCAGCGTGAAGACCTGACTCCCATCGAGGAGGCCACCGCCTACGAGGCATTGTTGAAAATCTCCTCCTCCAGCCAGGAGGAACTGGCCCGTCACCTGGGCAAGAACCGCTCCACCATCGCCAACAGCCTCCGGCTTCTGAAACTCCCCCAACCGATCATCGACGCGTTGAACGAACGAAAACTCTCCGCCGGACACGCCCGCGCCATCCTGGCTTCCGGTTCCCAGGCCCACCAGAACATACTATACAAAAGTATAGTGGATAAAGGCTTGTCCGTGCGCGAGGCGGAGGCGCTGGCTCTCAGGTTGAACGCCAAGTCATCGCCCGCGTCCCAAGGCAAGAAAGGTTCTCCCACTCGAACGACCGTTCCGGAACTGGCGGAACTCAAGCAAAACCTGATCGACCTTCTGGGTACCAAGGTCGAAATACACGGCACCCTCAAGCAGGGCAAGATCGAAATTTCTTATTTCTCGTCCGACGATCTGGAAAGACTTTACGACATCCTGCTGAAACGCTAAGGTTGCAGTTCATATGATTTGACGTCTCGCTTTCTCTGACTATTGCCTGTACCAAGCGGCCCGCTTGAGACCGGCGATTCCGTAAGCTATACTGGTTGGCGCCGAGTTATCGTAAACGCCGCTGCCTGGTAAAACGCACATGAAAGATCCTTTACTTTTAATCGACCCCGCCAGCGGGTTCGTCAATCTTCCCGCAGGCGGGGTGATCTCTCCGGATCTCACGCTGAAAGCCTTTGAGGAAAATACTTCTTGGGCGAACAACAAGACTATCACCTCCGGAGTCCCCTGGTGGAGCTATCTCTTTCCAGGGGGGAGTGTCGACGGAAAAAAACTGCTGGTTTCGGTTCATTTTTATGACCAACTGCTTCTCTCCATCGACTTGACAGTCAGTCACTACGATCAGGATCAGAAAGATCCTTCAGTTAACATTGAAGCCGACACCAAGAATTTCCACGACCGGCTGCTGGAACGAATATTCGGCCGACCGGACAAGATCATCGTATCGCCGTCTTCCTCGCCCGACCGGTATCCGGAATTGGACCGCTCGCTTTCCTGGTCTCTTCCGTGGGGCTCCGTCGCGTCCCTCTATGACGGACGGAGTTGTTCCTCATTTATTGTGGTCGGCTACGGGGACAGACGGGAGGAAGCATATAAACGGGACAA
>CAYQRT010000005.1:0-25204 GCA_964419695.1 uncultured Spirochaetaceae bacterium
GGGCGGCCACGGTCTTGCCCGTAGTCGGCGTACCGGGCGGCAGGCCGAAGCCTTCCCCGATGGTGGCGCGGATGGAGGGCGCCATGTGCACGATCACGGTCTTGGCCGGGTCGGCCAGGGCCTGCCAGACGTCCTCGGTCAGGTTTTTCTCCACCCAGGCGGCGGTGGGGCAGACATTGATGCACTGGCCGCAGTTGATGCAGACCGAATCGCTCATGTCTCCCTCAAAGGCGGGCGTCACCACGGTGTGAAAGCCGCGTTTGTGCTGGCGCAGGTTGTTCACGCCCTGGATCTGCTGGCAGACGCGCACGCAGCGCTGGCAGAGAATGCACTTCTCCGAGTTGCGCACCACGGAAAAACTGGAGTCTTCCACCGGATACCGCTTGCGCTCGCCCTCAAAAAGGCGCTCCCGTACGCCCAGGGTGAAAGAGAGATCCTGCAGCTCACAGTTGCCGTCGCGCTCGCAGGTCTGGCACTCGCGGGGATGGTTGTCGAGGATGAGCTCGCAGATGTCCCGCCGGGCCTGGCGGATTTCCGGGGTGGTGGTGGTGATCTCCATCCCTTCGGCAACGGCGAGCGAACAGGAAGCCACCCAGTTTCTCATCCCCTTCACTTCCACAATGCAGATACGGCACGCGCCCTCAATGGAGAGCTTGGGATGGTAGCAGAGCCGGGGGATGCGGACGCCGATTTCCTCGGCGGCGTGCATGATGGTCGTTCCCTCCGGGACCGACACCTTGCGCCCGTCGATGGTGACGTTGATCTTTTTCTCTTTGGTTATGGTCGGCATGGTTATTCCTTTCCCACCGCTTTAAATTTACAGACGTCGAAACACTGGCCGCACTTGATGCAGCGCTCCTGATCGATCACATGAACCTGCTTGGCCTTGCCGGAGATGCAGTGAGCCGGGCAGGTGCGCGCGCAGGCCGTACACCCGATGCAGGCGTCCTCCTTGATCACGTAGCGGAGGAGCTTGACGCATTTCCGGGAAGGACAGCGCTTGTCACGCACGTGGGCCAGAAACTCCTCCCGGAAGTTGGCCAGGTTGCTCAGGACCGGTTTGGGCGCGGCCTGGCCCAGCCCGCAGAGGGAGGATTTCATGATGGTCCGGCCCAACCGCTCCAGCTTGTCCAGGTCCGCCTCAGTGCCCCGGCCGTCGGTGATGCGCTCCAGAATCTCGAGCATGCGCACCGTGCCCTCGCGGCAGGGGGTGCATTTACCGCAGGACTCGTCCTTGGTGAACTGGAGAAAGAATTTGGCCACGTCCACCATGCAGGCGTCCTCATTAAGAACGATCATCCCGCCCGACCCCATGAAGGAGCCGGCCGAAATGAGACTGTCGTAGTCGACGATCGTGTCGATTTTGGAGGCGGGAATGCAGCCGCCGGACGGCCCGCCGGTCTGAATCGCCTTGATCTGTTTGTCGCCGGGGATGCCGCCGCCGATGTCGTAGATGATCTCCCTGAGTGTGGTGCCCATGGGCACCTCCACCAGGCCCGTGTTGCGGATGTCGCCGGCCAGGGCGAAGACCTTGGTGCCCGTGCTCTTGGGCGTACCGATGCCGGCGAACCAGGCGCTGCCGTGCAGGATGACCACCGGCACGTTGGCCAGGGTTTCCACGTTGTTGACCGTGGTCGGGCAGTCCCAGAGGCCGCGCACCGAGGGGAAGGGCGGCTTGAAACGCGGCTGCCCGCGCCGGCCTTCAATGGAGCGGATAAGGGCGGTCTCCTCACCACAGACAAAGGCGCCCGCGCCCAGCCGCACCTCGATATCCAGGGAGAACCCCGACCCGGCGATGTTCTCCCCCAGGAAGCCGTACTCCCTGGTCCGGGCGATGGCCTTTTCAATGCGTTCGATGGCCAGGGGATATTCGGCGCGGATGTAGAAATACGCCTTGGAGGCGCCGGTGGCGAAAGCACCGATGATGAGCCCCTCGATCACGGAATACGGATCGCCTTCCAGGGTGCTCCGGTCCATGAACGCCCCGGGATCGCCCTCGTCCGCGTTGCAGATCATGTATTTTTTCCCGCCCGGTTCCCTGGCGGTCAGCTCCCATTTGATTCCCAGGGGAAAGCCGCCGCCGCCGCGACCCCGCAGTCCGGACTTCTTCATTTCATCAATCACCCGCGCCGCGGTCATGGAGTCCAGTACCTGGCAGAGGGCCTTGAAGCCGTCGTAATAGATATAATCCTCAATCGATTCCGGATCGACGATACCGGAGTTGCGCAAGGTCAGGCGGGTCTGCTTGTTGAAGAACGAAACGTCGCCGTAGGTTTCGAAGAAGCGCTCGGCCAGAAACGATTTGGTGATCTCCAAAGCGGTCACCACCTGACCGCCCAGGATATGTTCCTTGACGATGCGGGTGATGTCTTCTTTGGTATCGGCCTTGTAGAATACGTTCTCGGGGTAGACGATCGCGTAGTGGCGGTTCTCCCCGATCTCGTCGCGGAATCCGAATCCCGATCCGTGGGAGATCTTCACGCTGCCGCACCCGGCCCCGCACTGGTCCAGCTGCTCGCGGCAGTAGGCGACGCGGTCGAAGTCCTGGGGCGTTTTGCGGACATTGCTGGAGAAAAAAGTGATAAGGTGTGTATAGATATTGTTGGTCTTCTTGTCCAGGAGATAATCCGGCACCAGCCGCTGGTGCTGGACGGTCTCCAGGAAGATCCGCTGCACCTTTTCCGTAGTGACCATCTCGTATTTGAGCGGGCTCTTCCGGGGCAGGTAGACGCTCACAATCGGCTCCGCCGCGCAGCGTCCCGTGCAGCCCGTCTGCTTGATGAGGATGTCGGTCCGTCCCGAGGCGGCCACCAGTTTCCTGAACTCCCTTTCCACGTCCCGCGACCCGGCCGCGTTTTCACAGGTGGCATTGCCCACCTGGATGATAACCTTGCTCTCCAGATCCTCTGCGGCCCGGGCGGTCTTTACCTTCTCCCGGATGACGGCAAAGCTTGAAAGAATTTTTCCCACGGTGCACCTCTATAAAAGTTATTAGGACCCTCAAGACCACTTAACCATTACATCAACATTTATTAAGGAAAAGCGTATCATTCGGGGTGTAAGCTATCTATTACCAAAACGTGAAAAAATACATATTGTGATAAATATCACAATATGTCACTAACATACCCCTTCTTTTTATAATTGGCAACAAAATTTTAATTTTCTTTATGAAAGCATTACGGTAAAAATGGAGTAAAATACATTGAAGATATTCTGAAAATCATCGTCTTCCCCAAAAATTGACCGATCCGGAGAATACGCCCGTGAAAGAACTCCTAAAAACCCATTTCGGGTTCTCAAGCTTCCGCCCCCATCAGGAGGCGGTAATCCAGCAGATTCTCACCAAGCGGGACGTGGTGGCCGTCATGCCCACGGGCGGCGGCAAATCCCTCTGCTACCAGCTTCCCAGCCTCATGCTCCCGGGCACGGTGGTGGTGGTCAGTCCGCTCATCAGCCTCATGAAAGACCAGGTGGACGCGGCCCGCGGCAACAACCTAGCCGCGGCCTTTCTCAACAGTTCCCTTACGCCCGAGCGCATGGCCGGCGTGTATGAAGCGCTGAGCGCCCAACGTCTTAATATCCTGTATATTGCGCCGGAACGTCTGGCCAGTCCGGGATTCCTCCATACACTGGACCGGATCGACATTTCCCTCTTTGCCGTGGACGAAGCGCACTGCATCTCCGAATGGGGGCCGGATTTCCGTCCCGATTACCTGAACCTCAGCGGTCTGCGCGCCCGATATCCCGGTGTGCCCATGGCCGCGTTTACCGCCTCGGCTACAATGCGGGTGCAGGAGGATATCATCCGCCTGACCGGGCTCTCCTCGCCCTTTATCCTGCGCGCCTCCTTTGACAGGAAAAATCTCCTTTACCGCGTGGCGGCAAAATTCGACATCAATACCCAGGTGCTCGATTTCTTAAGACGACGTCCCTCCCAGCCGGGCATCATCTACCGGACCACACGCAAGTCCGTCATCGACATGGCCTCGTTTCTGAACTCCCACGGCGTGTCCTCCCTGCCCTATCACGCCGGTTTGGAGACCGTAGAACGGACGGCCAACCAGGAGGCCTTCAACCGGGACCGGGTTCAGGTCATGGTGGCCACCATCGCCTTCGGCATGGGGATAGACAAATCCAATGTCCGCTTCGTCGTCCACGCCGACCTGCCCAAAACCATTGAGGGCTACTACCAGGAAACCGGGCGGGCGGGCCGCGACGGAGAACCGGCCGAATGCCTGCTTTTCTTCGGCCGGGGGGACCTGCCCCGGCACAATTACTTCATCAATCTCATGGGGGATGACGCCGAACGTCGCATGGCCAGGAATAAGCTGGAGGCCATGACCCGCTACGCCGCCTCGTCCGACTGCCGGCGGAAAACGCTCCTCGATTATTTCGGAGAAAAATACCCCGCCTCCGCCTGCGGCGCTTGCGACGTGTGCACCGACCGGGATGAGAAAACCGACATCACGGAGGACGCGCGCCTGGTGCTGTTGTCCGTCCTCCGCCTCAATGAACAGTTTGGCGTCACGCACGTGGTGGATTTTACCGCGGGCGCGAACACGGAACGCATCCGCAAGTACGGACACCAGCGTGTACCCCATTACGGTGCCGGCCGGGGCAAACCGTCCGCCCACTGGAAACGGGTGACGGAAGACCTGATCACCGGTGAATACATCAAGCAATGGGGGGACAAGTATCCGGTGTTGAAATTAAGCGCCTCCGGTCTGGAGGTTCTGGCTGAAAAGCGCCGGGTTCTGGTCCGGGCGTGGCAGGGAATAGTGTCCCGTCCGGCCCCGGAAAATCAGGATTGCAATGAAGTCCTCTTCGAGCGATTGCGGTCTCTACGGCGGGCCGTGGCCGCCGAACACGGGATCCCCCCGTATATTGTTTTTTCAGACAAGACCTTGCGCGAGATGGCCGCCCGCCGGCCGGAAAGCGAAAGCGGGCTGGCGGAGATACACGGCGTAGGCGAAATGAAACTGCGTTGCTACGGTGAAATATTTATGAGGGAGATCAGAAAATACCGGAGCGATTTCCCCCATCTGGCTCTGCGGCGGAAGCCTTGAGGCCGTTGGTAAGCACGCTACCGGCCATTCTCGTCGGAATCATCCTGAAGTACGAGGCACGATATGCCGGATCCATTGCCAAACCATATATCCGCCTCCGGAGGAAATTCTCCCAGGAGCCTCACGATCATCCGCCCGGACACATCGATCGACGGCGGCAGATCCTCATCATCCGGACCCATTCGTTTGTGCCCGTCGCCGTGCGTGTAGGAGATATCAACGGTCCCGTCGGCATGGAATCTCCAGGACCCGGATCGGATCGGCATGCCTACCTGGTGGCCGAGGGCGAAATCACCGGACAAGCCGCCCCCCTTTTCGATGGTTAAAACCATATACCCTTTGGTCGGCACCAGGTTGATGGCCCCCGTGGCGAAAGAGAGCCCATACCGACCCCCCGCGTATTCAACCCGATTGCACAGCAATTGATACCGGTCGTTTCCGGAAAAGAAAGTCAATTCCGACACACAGGTGTCATCCCAGCGGGAGCCTTTATAGGTATCGAGAACAAAGAACTTTATCTCGCTGGCGCGAACCTGTTTGGACAGACGAAATCGCTGCGGCGTCATACTGTCCCGGCAGAGAAATGTTTCCTTCCAACCCTCATTCCCTCCGGCTTCCAAGCGGAACCGTTTGATACGATTGTTGGCTGCAAAATACTTCGCGTGAAAATATCCCGGCATGATTTCGACCGCGTCAAACCGGATGTCTTTTTCCAACTTAATGGTGATGCTCTCACCCACGCCCGCACCGGCGGCGCCCTCGGCCCAGGCCGTGTCCGGACGGCCGTCAAAGGCCTTGTCGCCGGCATACCGGATACGCCGGTACGCGGCCGGATCAACCCCTTGGGTGTCGTCAGGGAGCGACGAACTGGCTCTGATGGAGGTCACCAGTACTCTGGTTTCCTCCGCGTGGACCGCTCCGGAAAAAAGCGCGATAAAGGCAATGAAAATGAGAATCCTGTTCATACCGTCCATGATAATGCATGCACACCCGGAAGACAACACTGTTTTTAATTTGAAAATCAGTCACGTTCATCAAGGACAAAATGATATACTCCGGAACCAATGGTTTTCTGTTTCCGTCACCGACGGTACGGCTTATCTTGGTATGATGCAGGGAAATAGAGAACCAGTATAATCTGAAATACTGAACAAATAAATTAAATTTCAGCATATACTACTCACGAGCGAAGGATACAAAGCCATGGCACCCCCCCACCGGTACGGATGTTTACGGATCATGACGCTGCTCTGTCTCACGGCCGCCATATACGAATGCGCCTCACACTCCACCGCGGGGGAAAGACGATGTATTGCAGACATTCCCGTTCCCTCCGGATATACCCGCAAGACATCATCGCCCGAAAGTTTCGGCTCCTGGTTGGCTGCTCTGCCGCTCAAACCAGGGAATGAGATTTCACTTCATACCGGCCGGGTGCTTGCCGCTCACCGCTACCGTGTGCTGGCGGTGGTGGACAAACCGCTCCTCTTCCATGAAGACCTGGAACAGTGCGTCGACTTCTGTCTGCGGTTGTGGGGGGACTACCATTATGAACGGGGTTTGCTGGATCAGTTGTATCTTTTTTCAACAACCGGGGAGAAAGTGTTTTTCTCGTCATGGCGGAGCCCGCCGTCGGCCTCTTCCGCTCCCGACGTCGCATCCCTGTATCATGATTTCCTGAAGGCGGGCCTGAGCTGGACCAATCCGTCTGCGGTCACCCTGGGGGCGCACCCGCTTGGAACGGATGACCTCCGCCCCGGCGATTGCATCATCCAGACAGCGGGCCGCGTCCTCGGCCAAGCCTCCCTGGTCCTGGATGAATGCGTCGATCCCCCAGGCCGCCGGCTCTTTCTGATCGGATTCGGGTTTTCCCCGGCGCAGGAGTTTCATATCGAAAAGGCGCCGGATGAGTATGGCCAGGGAGGCTGGTTTTCCATAGAAGGATACTTCAGGTATCTGGAAACATATTACGCAGCCTTCGGCAAGCCCCGGCTGTTTCGGTTGTGACTGACTGCGCCACGTCAACGATCATCGACACCGTACCCTGACGATCGGACCTGGGCCGGATCAATCCTCTATTTCATACACGGTGCCATCCGGCGTCTCCGCGTGACTGAGTTCTCCGGAAGGGAGAAACTCCAGCCTGGCTCCGGCCGGAATGATGACCACCTCGCCGTCGGGGCGGGTGACTGACTGATTATCCGCCGCGAAGCCTGAAGTGATGCCGCCGTCTTTATTGAATTCGACATACGAACGTGCGCGCAACCTAAGAGACATAGGCCCGGACCGAATCACCGTGTCGGCATCCAGTACTCCCCCGTAAAGAGTCGCCCTTCCCGTACCGTCGGTGTATCCGTCGGGCGGTCCCCAAAAAACGAACCCCCGTCCTCCCACCGACACCTGACGGCGGGGCATACGATCGTTGTTCCGCCACGTGTTGCCCGTAATGACCACGCCGGATAGTTCCTTGGTGTTCCGATCATAGGGCGACCACACGCCGGCCTCCCGGGAGATAAGCACCGGACCGAAATTTTCCTCAATCCGGTTGTTGGCGATCATGATGTCGGGTTTGGTCCCGGAAAAAGAGAATTCGGCGGCGCTATGGACGTTGTCATGTATATAATTCCTGTTGAGCACGATCATATTGCTGTCCAGCCCCTCGAAGCCGGTTTGACCGCAGCCATTCAGTTCACAGTCCTGAATGACAATCCCCGTGCAATTCTCAGCCGTGATGATGGTGGCTCCCGGGCCGCAGCCGGCCCGGCCCACGGCCGGATCATCCACCTCTCTCTCTGCTCACTGGACGAAACCCGGACGCGGGGCTACTATCGAGCCATGGACCCCCTCGCCCGTTTCCATCCCCTGGTGCGTGAATGGTTTCTTTCCCGCTTCCCCTCTCCCACGGACATCCAGAAACGCGCCTGGGAGGCCATCGCCGCGGGCCGGCACACCCTGATTACCGCCCCCACCGGCTCGGGCAAGACCCTGGCCGCCTTTCTCTGGTTCATCAATGTTCTCATTACCAGTGCCGGGTCCGTTCCGCCCCGAAGCGATACTCCGGGACCGGCAGGGAAACACAACAGCGGATTTGACCGGAAGACCACTCCGGATCGGGTACGCCTTCTCTATGTCTCTCCGCTTAAGGCACTCAACAACGACATCCACAAAAACCTGATCCGGCCGCTCGAAGAATTACAAACCCTTTTCCGCGAACACGGGCATCCCTGCCCCGCCATCCGCGTCATGACGCGGTCGGGCGATACGAGCGAATCCGAACGCCGTCTTCTCCGCCGCCGGCCGCCGGAGATACTCATCACCACCCCGGAGAGTCTCAATATCCTGCTCACCTCTCCGCACGGCGCGCACCTCTTCGGCGCTCTTTCGGCCGTGATTCTGGATGAAATCCACGCCGTGCTGGAGTCGAAGCGCGGTACGCACCTGATCGCCGCGGTGGAGCGCCTGACCCGTTACGCGGGAGAGTTTCAACGGGTGAGTCTCTCCGCCACGGTCAAGCCCCTCTCCGCGGTGGCCGAGTTCATCGGCGGCCGCCGGCTGGCGGCGGATGTGCCGGCGGCGGGCGCGGCGGAAACGGCCTACCTAGCACGGCCGGTTTCGATTGTGGAGGACAAGGCGGTCAAGCGGTATGACATTTCCGTCAACGCCCCCTTCCTCACCAACGACCCGGCCACCGGCGACGGCGGCTGGGGACCCCTGGTCGGACTGTGCCGGGACATCATCGACAAAAACCGGTCCACGCTCTTTTTCGCCAGCTCCCGTAAAAAAACGGAGAAACTCTCCCGCCTCATCAATGAGGCGGGACCGGAGATCCTCGCCTATTCCCACCACGGCGCCCTGGCCCGGGAGATCCGCCTGTCGGTGGAGGACCAGCTCAAAGCCGGCCGGCTCAAGGCCATCGTGGCCACCGGCACCCTGGAACTGGGCATCGACATCGGGGAACTGGACGAGGTGGTCCTTCTTCAGTCGAGCGCCTCCGTACACCAGGCGGTCCAGCGCATCGGCCGTGCCGGTCACCAGGTGTCGGGAACCAGCAAGGGGACCCTGGTGCCGCTGGGCGGCGCGGACCTCGTGCACCTGGGCGCCCTGGCCCGGGCCGTGAAGGAACATGACATTGAGGCGGTCATGCCCCTCGAAGCGCCGCTCGACGTGCTGGCCCAGATTATCCTTTCCATGGCGTGCGTGGAGCAATGGAAATTGGATGACCTCTACCGCTTCCTGCGCACCATCCATCCCTACCGCGGCCTGGAACGCGCTCATTTCGACCAGGTGGTGAGCCTCCTGGCCGGCCGCTATCAGGAAACCAACATCCGCGAACTGAAACCCCGCATCCTTCTGGATCAGGCGGTCGGCACCATCAGCGCGGTCAAGGGCGCCCGCTTCCTGCTCAACACGGCCGGCGGCACCATTCCCGACCGCGGCTACTACGAACTGCGCCACGCCGAAACCGGGTCCCGGCTGGGCGACCTGGACGAGGAGTTCGTCTGGGAACGAAACGTGGGGGACACCTTCGTCTTCGGTCCCTCCACCTGGCGCATCCGGCGCATCACCCACAACGCGGTGGAGGTCGAGGCCCAGAGCGATGAAATGGCCATGGCGCCCTTCTACCGGGCCGAGGAACAAAACCGCAGTTTTCATTTTTCGAACTTGATCGGCCGGTTCCTGGAGACTGCCCAAGAACTGCTTGCGGACGAAAAGGCCTGGACCGGACGTTTGGCCGAGGAGTACCACTTTACACCCGAGGCGGTCGCGGCCCTGCGCCGGCTCCTTATTTCCCAGATGGAGCACACCGGCACCGACCTGCCCCACCGCCATCACCTGGTAATCGAACACTGCCAGGTTCCCCAAGCCGAGGGCCAGATCGGCATTATCATCCTTCACACCTTCTGGGGCGGCCGGGTCAACAAGCCCCTGGCCGACGCCTTCGCCCTGCTCTGGGAGGATCGTTTCCACTATCCCCTGGAGCATTTCACCAGCAACGATTGTATCATCTTTCACGCGCCGCACGAATTCTCAAGCGAGCTCTTCCGGGAGATCCTCTCCTCGCCCGATCTGGTGCCCGCCCTCCTGCGGCAGATCACGCGCTCCAATGCCTTCGGCGCCCTCTTCCGGGAGAACGCGGGACGGGCCCTCCTTCTGCCCCGGGCCCGTCCTCATCGCCGGATGCCCTTCTGGCTCACGCGGCTTAAGTCCAAGAACCTGCTGGCCGCCATCCTCCGCTTTCCCGACTTCCCCCTGCTGACGGAAACCGCCAGCAATCTGGTGACCGGCGTCTTCGACCTGGCATCCCTGCGCCGGATCGTGGAAGAAATTCAGTCCGGTGTCATCCGGATCAGTGAAGCCACCACCTCCCATCCGTCCCCCCTGGCGGGGGAAATCGTCTGGCGCATGACCAACCAGTTCATGTACGAGAACGACCAACTCCAGGCGCGGGAGATAAATCCCTGGCGCACGGAGGAACAACTCCTCTTCGACCCGCGGCTTCTTCAAGCCGTACCTCCCCTCCTCATACATGAATTGGAGCGGAAACTGCAGCGGCTCCATCCCGGCTATACCCCCCGCGACGCTGATGACCTATTCATCTTGGTCAAGGAGCGCCTGGCCGTTCCCGCACCCGAATGGACCGCCCTGGAAAAAGCGGTGAACGCCGACGGGGAGACTGACTTCACCCAACTCATAAAGCCCCGGCAGGAAAAATTCGTGAGTATCCTCGTTCCCCGGGCCCGTACGCGCCTGACCGTGCTCCGGGAATCCCTTCCCTTCCTTTGCCGTGCCCTGGCGATCGCCCCTGATGCTCTACAGGCCTGGGCCCTGGACGGAACACCCCTGGCGGGCGCCGGAAGCAAGCCGAACTCTCGCCGCCCTGCCCAGCCGGCAACCGGAAGGGAGGAGGATTCCTCCCCGTCCGCGGCCGGATTGCTGGAGACCTTTCTCCGTTTTTATGGACCGATCTCGGAAGAAGCCTTGCGGGATCTTTGGGGATGGGACGAAGAACCCCTCCGGCAGACGCTCAATGACTTGCTCGAAGAGGAAAAGATAGTCTACGGCCGGTTGATTGAAGGGGATACCCGGTTCTGTCTCTGCGACCGGGAAAATTACGGCCGTCTTTTGTATATGAGGCGGCACGCCCGTCGTACCCGCGCCCCGCTTCTTGAGCTCGCCAGTCTGCCCCTGTGGTTGGCGACCCGTCAACATCTATTGGATCAGGCCGCCGGGCCGGAGGCCCTACCGCGGGCCCTGGACGGGATGCTGGGCTGGCCGGCTGCGGCCGCGGCCTGGGAGGAATACCTGCTGCCCGCCCGGGTACCCGGCTATACGACGGAGTTCCTGGATTCGCTTTTGGTGCGGACGGACCTCATGTGGCTGGGCGCGGGCCAGAACAAGATTATCTTTACCTTTCCCGACGACCTCGCACTGTACCAGTCCGGCACCGGCCATGCTCCGTCGGACGCCGCCGCTTTCTTCCCCCAGGGACGGGGCCGCTACTCCCTGGAAGACCTGATCGCCCTCACGGGAATGACGCCCGCCGCCCTGCAGGAAAGGCTCTGGCGGGGCGTGTGGCAAAGTTCGGTGGCCAATACAACTTTTGATGCCCTCCGCCAGGCCCTGGCCTTGAAATTCGCGTTCGCTAGAGAAACTGAAAGGGGATCCCGCCGTCGTAAACCCAACCTGCACAGTCGCTGGTCCTCACGATTGGCCGCGGCCGGTTTCTGGCATCTCATCGAGGGAGGGGAGGCACCGGTGGACGGTACGTCCGAATCCGTAGAGGCTACGCTTGATCCGATCCAGGCCCTGGAGATGGACAAGGACCGGGTACGTTGCCTGCTGGACCGGTACGGCTGCCTTTTCCGGGAACTGCTCGTTCACGAATCTCCCGCCTTCCAGTGGAAGCGCCTCTTCCCCGCCCTGCGGGTCATGGAGTTGTCCGGTGAAATTATGGGCGGGCAGTTCTTCAAGCAGGTGCCGGGTATCCAGTTTTTTACCGAAGAGGTCCTGACCGAAGCCGGCAGTCTGGACACCGAAAAACCGGTGTTCTGGATGAACGCCCAAGACCCCGCCTCTCCCTGCGGCAAACCACTGTCCGCCCTCAAAGGCCTCTATCCGGAGCGCCTCTCCTCCACTTGGCTGGTGTTCCAGGGACAACAGCTCGTCCTGATCGTGAAAAAAAATGGTGGTGCATTACAGTTTCTGGTTGAACCTGATGATCCCCGGCTGGCAGAATACGGGGGAATCTTTACCTTCCTGACGGGGCGGGCGGTCAACCCCCTTCCTTCCGTTAAAGTCAAAACCATCAACGGCCAAGAGGCATTACAGAGCCCGTATCGTAGCGCTTTACACACCATGGGATTCGAGGAAGCCTACCAATCTCTTGTTTTGAGAAGAAAAATATAGGGAAATTTATCTTTGGGCCGGCTGCCGGCCGGGAGTCGCTGGCAACGGACGCGGTCACGCCCGGCCGGTCAGGCTTTCGGTCCGGATCCGGTGGTGCCCTCTCCGGATTCATCCGCGCCCGCGGTGGGAGCCGGTTTCTTCTCTTCCTTACCGCTTTTGGTAAAGAGAATGAACACGGCCAGAAACCCCACGCCGACCACGGTATACGTATCCGCCAGGTTGAAGATGGGCCAGTAGAACTTGGACGGGTCCTGGAAGTACCACAACACGTAATCCACCACAAAGCCGCGAATGATCCGGTCCAGGGCATTTCCCAGTCCGCCGCTGATGATAAGCGCCAGGGGCAGGCGCTTCACCCAGGAGTTGAGGTAGTTCTTGCGACTCCAGAAAAAGTACGCGGCGACCGCCACGCCCGCCAGCTGGAACGACACAATCACCACGAGTTTGGCCGTCTTGTCGAGCAGTTTATCCACCCCGATGGTGCGAAAAAGTGAAAATCCGGTATCATCATTGGCGGTATAGTGCCAGGACCAGAAGCCGGGAATGAACACCACCGCCGGCTTGCCCGCCAGGGTCCGGAAGACCAGCTCCTTGACCAGCAGGTCGGCGGTCAGCAGCACGGCCACAATCCCAAAAAAAAGGATTAGTTTCAGTCTCAGATCGTTCTTTTCCATGATATCTCCATTAATAAGCAGGTTTCATTCAGCCCAAACGGATACCCAGAACCGACATGCCCACAATAGTGCCGATGGATCCCACCAGATTGGTGCAGATGAACACCAAAAGCACCTTGAGGATTCTGTTCCGGTAGAAACGCCGCAATTGGGCGATGTCGTCCGGCAGCGCCTCAAAATCCAGGACGTGCGGCTTTCTCAGATAGTACTGAACCAGCCCGCTCACCATACCCGACCCGATGATGGGCACCAGGGCGGTGATGGGCGCGGAGGCCGCCGCCGCCAGCACGGCCAGGGGGTGTCCCAAAGCGATAAGCGCCCCGATCCCGGCGGACGTTCCCGTCACGATGATCCAGGTCAGGACCCCCGTGGCCAGGGCTTCCGGGCCCTTGGTGAAAAATCCCAAGGTCAGCAAACCGGAAACGGCCACCGGAATGATCCAGGGCACGATCTTCTTCACGAACCCCGGTTTGGGGATGGTCTCCAGCTCCGTCACGTCCACGTCTTCCGCTTTATCCGCCAGCGCCTGCAGGTGCCGTACGATACCCTCCACGTGCCCGGCGCCCACCACCGCCACGATCCGGGACCCGCCGGCGGCGAATATCTTGGCCGCCAGATAGCGGTCCCGCTCGTCGATCAACACTTCTTTCACCTTGGGCAGGTATTGGGAGAGTTCCTCCAACATCGACTGCATCAGATTTTTTTCCTTGAGTTTCTCCATTTCCTCAGGGCTGATTTTTTCATTGGAGAAAAGCGAGGAGATGAGCGCGGCCAACATCTTGTTCTTGCCCCAGAACGAGGACTTGGCCCAGGCGCGACGCAGGGTCACCTGCACCTCCCGGTCGGCAAAAACAACCGGCACACCCAGTTCCTCCGCCACCCGGATCGCCTTAACCATCTCCTCTCCCGGTTTGACGCCGGCGCCCAGGCCCAGGCGCTTCTGGTAGGAGGAAAGAATGATATTGGCAAAAAGAAGGAATCCCTTCTTTTCCTTCAATATCCGGGAGATGTCGATGTTCTTCCAGGAGGTGTTTTCCACGATGGTCTGGTAACGGGCGGTGTCGAGTTCCACGCACACGGTATCGGGCCGCTGGCCGCGGATGACCGCTTCCACCTCCTCCACACTCGCCTGGGAAACATGCGCGGTACCGACCAGGATGATCTCACGGCCGGGGAGGGAAATGGCGGTTGTCATATCGGTTTTCTTCTGGGTGGATTCTTCCATATTGCTCTCTTTTCTTGAGGGGTCAGGGCGCCCCCAACCGGTCCAATTCGTACCGGGCCAGTTTTTTTTCGATCACCCCTTTTTGGTCTATGGCGGCCGCCTCGGAGAAATAGGTCCGGGCCAGGATTTTCTTTTCCAAAATGAGATACTGTTCAGCCAAATAAAAAAGAATCTGTCCGCGCAGCGTCTTTTTCTTCTCCTTGTTGGCGTCGTTCACCGCGGTATAATCGCGTTCGGGTGTTATAAAAAACTGGGCCATGTCGTATTGCCACTCTCCTCGCGGCAGGGCGGACAGCTGTTCCCGCAGGTACGCGACCGCCTCATCGGCCCGGCCGGCCTTTTTCAAGGCCAGTGCGGCCAAGAGTGCGTATTCCCGGCCGCGTTTGTCGGCGGCGAAAGCCTTGGTGAACATGACCGCCGCCTTGTCCGGTTGGTCCTTTATCCAGTATAACGCGCCCAATGACGCGTAGGCGAAGTAGTAATTATTCCGCAGCCGCAGGACGTTTTCATAGTCGCTGATGGCCTGATCCACGTTTCCCATGTCGTCATTGAGGCCGGCGCGCATCACAAAGGCGATGAACAAATCGGGATCTTTATCCAGGGCGCGGGTGAACTCGGCGACCGCCTCCCTCCATTTATCCTGGCCCATGAGGATGCGCCCGCGGTCATAATAATTATAGGGATAATCCGGCTCCAGCCGGATGGCGGTGTCCAGATCGGCCAGCGCCCCGCCTTGATCCCCCAGCTGCCGTTTGACCAGAGCCCGGTCTGAGTAGGCGAAGGAGTATTCCGGATCCAGCTCCACGGCCCGGTCAAAATACCCTTGGGCTTCCTTGAACTTCCTCTGCCGGTACGCCACACGGCCCAATCCCACCACCGTCACCAGGGTTTCACCGTCCAGCGCCTGCGCCTTTGTAAAACATTCACCGGCCCGCGCATAGTTTCGTTCTTCCAGGAAAACCGATCCCAGCGACGCCCAGGCCTCGCCGTTGAAGGCGTCAAGCTTGACCACTTTCTCCAGAAGGGTCTTCCGGGATTTTGTGTCGCCTTTCAGCCCGGCCGCCAGGGATTTGGCCAAGAGGGCATCCGCATTGTTCGGTTCCGCGGCCAGCACCGCGTCGATTTCCGCCAGGGCTTCGTCCAGCCGCAGCGAGAGAAGCAGCAGCCGCGCGTGCAGAACCTTGGTGGTACTGTTCTGCGGATTGTCGGCAAACGCCTTTTCATACGCGTCAATCGCCTGGTCCGCGTCTCCCAATAACAGCGCGGCGGAGACGCCTTCCATCCTGGTATCGGGGGGTTCCGGCGCGGTGCGGGCACCCGACGCCCCGGTGGCGCAGGCCGCGGTCGCGGCGGATACCAGGACGAGCCATACTACTTTTAAACATCTGGACATGGCGGACCTCAAATAAAATGCTGATGCAGGCGATCGGGGACATTGGCGCGCACTGGAGGTAATATAACGGTCTTCGAGTGTTTAGACAAGCTGCACTCCTCGACCCCTCTCGGCTTCAGGCCGGCCCGCTCGAAATTCCTTCCGGGATACGTTTGCTCGCGGGTTTCCCGGCACTGTACGATTGAAGGCCGGGTCACGACACACCTGTGTCATTGACGCGGCCGAACTTTCCCTATACAACAACCATACGGAGACTGCCCATGACCGACCACGACATACCCATGGAACCTGAAAACCTGAAAACCGCGTTTCTCGAGCTCTATAACATCATCGCCCGGCTGCGCGGCCCCGACGGCTGCCCCTGGGACCGGGAACAGACCCCGCAGAGCATGCGCGCCAATCTGGTGGAGGAGGCCTATGAGTGCGTGGAAGCCATCGACGAGAAGGACGCGTCCCATCTGCGGGAAGAACTGGGCGATCTCTTTCTCATTCTCATCCTCATCACCCGTATGCATGAGGAAACCGCCGCCTTCACCCTGGAAGACGTGTTCCGCGAGATATCGGCCAAACTGATCCGCCGCCATCCCCACGTGTTCGACGGGAAAAAAGTCGATTCCATTCCCGACATACTGAGGAATTGGGATTATATAAAGGAACACGTAGAGGGGAAGAAAAAGGATGAGGGGGCGCTTTCCGGCGTGTCCAACGCCCTACCGCCTCTGGACAAATCCCTGAAAATCCAGAAGAAAGCCGCCAAGGTCGGGTTCGACTGGCCGTCAGCCGCTCCCGTATTCGCCAAATTAGAGGAAGAGACCCGGGAACTCGAACAAGCCATCCGGCATAACGATGCATCGGCGGTGGAGGACGAGGTGGGAGACCTCCTCTTCACCCTGGTCAACATCGCCCGGCACCTGAAGGTGGACCCGTCCCTGGCCCTGGAACGGACCAACCGAAAATTCGTATCCCGCTTTAAAAAAATGGAAGAATACATGAAGGCCATGAATCTGACTTTCGATCAGGCGGATCTCGAACGCCTGGATTCACTCTGGAACCGGGCCAAACGCGACACCGGGCACTGACCACCTCACAAACACCACGTACCCGGACGTCTCTCCGCCGGAACACGATCGTTCAACAATAAAAAAACCGCCCCTCATAGAGAGGCGGTTGCTTTGACTCAGTTTCTGCGCTCGCGTCCGCGAAAGCGGATCCGGATCTGCTTGTACAGGCCGTCTCCTTCACTCTCGGTCTCGATGTCCTCGTACCGGGTCAGGGCCGTGTGCACCAGCCGCCGCTCGTACGGGTTCATCGGCTCCAGCAGCCGCGAGTTACGCGTACGCCGGACGTTCTCCGCCACTTCCTCGGCGAAATCGATCAGTTTCTGCTGCCGCCGCTCGCGGTAGTTCTCGCAATCGATGATGACGCGCAGCGGAAATTCCTCCCGTTTCTGCGCCACGATGTTGGCCAGCACCTGGAGGGCGTCCAGGGTCTTGCCCATCTTACCGATTAGGAGACTGGAGTCACTGCTTTCGATGGACAGCAGCAACTTGTCGCCGGTGATGGAATTGATCATGGCGTTGCCCGTCAGGCCCATCTTCTGGATCAGCCCGTTCAGGAAGCGGACAATCTCGTCCGCGGCGGCGCTGGCTTCCTCGCTGGAGGGAACGGGCGCCGCGAAGTCATCTTCGCATTCCACGCCGATCCGCACGCCTCCCTTGGAAAAAAGGCCTTTCTTTTTGGTTTCCAAAAGCTGGTAGCGCACGTTCCGTTCGGGGATGCCCAGTTCCCGGGCGGCCTGGGACACCGCCTCTTCTTCACTCGCGCCGAAAAACTCTTTCTCTGACATATGGATTCTCCTTGGGAAAAGCGGCCGCTTATGTCACCGCTTTGATTCTCTGTTTACGTTCGCTTAAGAATTTCTGGATGAGCATCTGCACCACGGTCAGCAGGTTCTGCATGGTCCAGTACAACACCAGGCCCGAGGGCAGGTTGTAGAGGATGAAAAAGAAGACCCCCATCATGATGTAGGGCAGGTATTTCATCTTGCTGTTGCCTCCCGTGGACTGCCCCTGGGTGAAAAACGTGGTGGCTAACTGCGTGCCCAGCATGATGATGGGTAAAAGCCTGAGGTCGGACAGCACGAACCCGAGAATATTGATCGGGGGGAACGGCAGGGTCCAAATGCTTTCCGGCACGGAAAGATCGTTGATCCAGCCGGGAATAAACACGGCCCCCTTGAGGGCGAAGTGGGTATTGAACAGTTCGTACAGGCCGAACAGGATCGGCAGCTGCAACAACTGGGGCAGACATCCGCCCAAAGGACTGATTCCCTCCTTCTTGTACAGGGCCGCCATCTCCGCATTGAGGCGTTTGGGATCGCTCTTGTATTTTTCCCGCAGTTCCTGAAGCTTGGGATTGACCGCCTGCATTTTCTTCATGGAATCGAAGCTCTTGCGGGTCAGCGGGAAGAGCAGGAGCTTGATGAGAATGGTCAGAAAAATAATGGCCACGCCGTAATTCCCCACCTTGGCGAAGAAATCCAGCGGGTATTTGAGGATCTGGGCGATGAAACTGAAGATGGAACCGGGCGCCAGTTCCTGAAAATTAATGTCTTTTTTGGTGTACGTGAACCCGTTGATGGTGAAGTTGACTTCCTTGATCGAGCCCAGGAGATCGCCCTTTTTTGGCCCGTAGAAAAAGGCGTACATGTCGTCCAGTTTGTAGTTGCTTTCCTTGGCGCGTTCAATGTACATGGCCGAACGAAGGTAGTCAGTGCCGATATCGCGTGAATCAAACACCAGGTCGCGGGTCGGAGCTTTGGTGGAGGCGACCATCGCGTAATACTTGCCCATGATCGCGGCCCAGGAGATGTACTCCTCGGTGATGATTTTGGGTGCCTCCCCGCGCGGCAGGTTGTATTCCTTCCGGTCCTTGCCCATGGTCATGAAACGACGGAAATCGCTGCGCTCATCGGGAACGCTTCCCTTGAAGGCGGGCCCGATCTGGGGTCCGATGCCGAGAGTGTACGCCACCCCGTTAAAATCGAAAGACACTTCCTGATTGTCCGGCGTCCGAAAGCTTACGAGCAACCCCACGAAATATTCATCGGGTATGACCATGAAGGTCTTGGTGAGCGTAAACCGTTTCGTCTCCTTGGTCTCCTCACCCGAGACCGGAACATCGATCTCGAATTCGCGGCTGAAGGAGACGGTATGATCGTTCTCCCGCTTCATCTCGAACAGATCGGTGTCGGCCGGCGTTTCATATGATCCGAAGTGCAGCTGAAACGGGTATTCGGCGGAGGCGCTTCCTTCCGGATCGGCGTATACCATTTCCACGCTGTCGTCGGTCCGGGTGTTGTTAGGATCCTTGTCCGCGTTATTGAGCTTGACCGACGTGACCACGGCGCCCCTGTTGGAAAAGGTAACGTCGTAGATTCTGGAATGAAGGGTGACGGTTTTCGCGTGCAGGTCAGCGGCCGTGGGGATTGCCCGCACCACCGGCGCCTTTTTCTCCGGCGTCGCCGGCTGCTCCGTCACGGACTCCGTTTTCTGGGCCGGCGCCGGCGGTTTGGAGGGGAAGAGAAACGTCGATATGAGGAAATACCCGACGAACATGACCGCCGAAATGACGATCGCAATAATCGTTTTTTTGTCCATGAAATCCTCTCTTGTGATATTATTTCAGGGCAAAGGGTCATAGCCGCCGGGATGAAACGGATGACACTTGACGATGCGCTTCAGCGCCAGCCAAAAACCCTTGAAAAACCCATATTTCTGAAAAGCCTCTTTGGCGTATTGCGAACAGGTCGGAATAAAACGGCAGGCCGGTGGAAAAAGCGGAGACACCATCCGTTGGTATAGCGTAATCAGGAATACCGCGATATATCTCATGGCACTGTACCGTCTACCGATAGAAAGACGTCCGGCCGGACGATTATGTCGTCCGTCACCTAAAAAAACGTCCATGGTTTCGCCGGGCGACGGCGAACATCCCTTCTAGGATTTCTCAAGCACGTCCGCCCGCTTGAGCAGGCGCGCCACACTGACGCGCATATCCGGGAAGGACATGTCTTCTTTTTTCAGAACGAAACCGAGATCAAAGCCCTGTTTAAGCGAGCCTTTGCATAATCGGAAGATTTCCCGGAAAATACGCTTTTGACGATTTCTCGCCACAGCGCTGGAAAAACCGCGTCGCGTTGTAACGAGCACACGGTTGTATGCACAATTATTCGGCCGCAGCAACAGCCGCAACCCGTCGCCTTCACGTCTGGTCGCCTGCGCGAACAGCGTATCAATCTCCTTTTTTCCAGAAAGCCTTTCTTTCCTAGTAAGGCTTTTTTTCATCCGCAATGGAAAGCTTGGTCCGGCCTTTTCTCCGGCGGCGCTTTAAGATCAGTCTTCCGCCCTTGGTCGCCATACGCGCCCGGAAGCCCCAGTTCCTGTTCCTTTTCACTTTGCTGGGCTGATATGTTCTTTTCATGTCGAAACTCCTGGTTCACTCTTAAGTCGCAGATACTATTATCGGTAAAGGAAAAGAGTATACTGATTTATACAGCAGGTGTCAACACAACTCATCATTCCCACCTCTTCTGTGGGTGAAAACGGGAAAAATGCGTTATATTCCATCAATTACTCATTTTCCCCGGAAGAAGAGCCGGAACGGCGTCCAGGGCGCGCGGTATATAATTTTTTCAGGGCTTTTTTAAGATCATTGTCCGTCATCCGGGAAAACAATTCCGCCATGTCCGCCCCGCAATCCTCTTTTTCATCTTCCGGCGGGAACCGACTCTCGGTACTTGGGGACTCCGGCGTTCGAAGTCCCGCTTTTTTAGTGATCTGCACCCGGATTTCCTTGATGTTCAATCCGGGATAAAGGGAATTGATGCGGTTCAGGATGGCTTTTTTACGCAACAGTATCGTCTGTTTCCAGCCGGGATGGGCGGTTTCTACAAGTAAAATATCATTGCGGATATCCTGCAGGCAGATGTGTTTCTCCAGGTCGGCGCCGACAACGGATTTCCAATTCCTGAACAAGGGGAGATACCGGGTTACCTCGCCGTCAACGGACAGGGAGAAGGCCCGCTTCAGAAAATCTCCGGCTTTTTCCATGGCTGGATATCACCCCCTTTCACACGGTAATCCCTGGTGGCGGCGCGCCGGTAACGCGAAAACCCTTCATCCGGCAGAAACGTGAAGAAAGCCTGCTCGTAGGTGGGCAGGCTCTTTATAAACAGTTCCCTCTTACCCGCGTCCAGTTCCAAAAGTACATCATCCAGAAGCAAGACCGGCAATTTGGCCGTATATTCGGTAAAGAAACAGGCCTGCGCCACCCGGAGAATGATGGAAAGCAGCCTGATCTGCCCGGTGGAAGCCACCCGGCAAAAGTCAGTCCCCTGGTAGAAATAGCGGAATTGATCCCGATGGGGGCCGGACGTGGTGGTGCGGAACACGGCCTCTTCGCCCTTTCTTCGGGACAGGTAGTGCAGGCATTCCTCGCGATTGCGGCAATCCTTCCAGGAAGGCTGATACACGATATCGATCTCCCCGGAAAGGCCGGCGATACGCCTGAAAAAATCCTTGAAAATCTTGCTAAACAGCCGCATCAACTCGGTGCGTTTTTCCTGGATGGCGAAACCCCACTCCACCAACTGCCGGTTATAGACGTCCAGCATGTCCGTCTTCCGTTCCCTGAGACAGGCGTTCCGTTGGATGAGCACCCGTTTATAATGACGCAGGAAATCCAGATAATGCAGGTCATACATACATAACGTCTGGTTGTAAAAATGGCGCTTCTGGACCGGGGCGCCATTGATGAATTCGAGATCATCATGGGCAAAGACAACACAGGGGATGGCCAGGAGAATCTCCTTGCGGTCTTTTACCCGTTTGTCGTTCATCCGGATTTCCTTGCCGCCCGGATTGCGGATGATCACCTCAATATCCGTGTCCGTTCCCTCGGCCGACCGGTACCGGCCCCTCACCGCGGCCTCCTGTCCTCCGTCCTTTATCAGGTGGGCGTCGACATGCGTACGAAACGAAGACCCGTAACAGAGCAGATAAAGCGCCTCCAGGGTGTTGGTCTTGCCCTGGCCGTTTTCCCCGATGAGGAAAACATCAGGCGATGAGAAATCATGGGCGCCGTCGGTCAGATTTCTGAACTGATAGACGCTGAGGGCGGAGAAACCCATTATTCGCTTTGCAATGGCATGATGATATTGAAATAACTGTCATCGCCCACCGGCCGCAGGATGACCGCGTGTTTGGGATCGTTGAACTCCATTTCGACCGCTTCATCCTCGATCACCCGCAGGGGTTCCAGGATGTAATAATAGTTGAAGGTGAGGACTGTTTCCTCACCCGTGTAATCGCAGGAGATCTCCTCCTGCGCCTTGCCAATCTCGCTTTCCTCCGAGCTCACGGTCATGGTCTTGCCGCCGAACTGGAAGATGACGCTCCTGGTCTTGTTTTCAATCAGAATCGAGACGCGCTTCAGGGAGTCTTCCAGAATGCGTCTTTTCACCGTCACTTTGAATTCGTTCTGCTCCGGAATGATTTTCTGGTAATTGGGAAATTTGCCCTCAATCAGGCTGGACGAAAAAAGCCGGTTCTCGATTTTCATGAAGATGTTCTTGTCGGTGACTGCAAAAGAGAGGTTGCCCTCTCCGCTTGAATTTTTCCTGACGATATTGAGGATCTTGGGCGGAATGATGACACCGGGCAGATTGCCCTTGAACCCCGCGCAATCCCTGGCGATCAACGCCAGCCTTCGTCCATCGGACGCCACCATGTTGAACTTGTTCCCGCTCTTCTCAAAGAAGACGCCGTTCAGGAAGAAGCGGGTCTCGTCGTCCGAGATGGCGTAGACGGTCTTGACGATCATTTCAATAAAGTCTTTCTGCGGAAATTCCTGAAAGAGTTTCTCGTCAATTTCCTGCTGCACCGGAAACTTATCCGCGGGAATGCATTTGAGTTTAAAGTTGGCTTTGGTGGTGCGGGGGATGATGGACAAAACCTGATTTTCATTCAGGGTGAAATCAATTTCTCCGTCAGGGAGGGCGCGCAATATCTCCATCAACCGGTCACAGAACACCACGATGGTGCCGGGAGTTTTTGTCTGTACTGAAATCTTAGAAGAAAATGATACTTTAAGATCGGTGGCCATTATCTTCAGCCGGTTATTTTCAGTGGAAAGCAAGACATTGGAGAGAATGGAAATAGTGCTTTTTGTGGAAATCGTATCATGGGCGATGAGCATTTCCCTTAAAAGAGGTTCTTTTTCACATGTGAACTTCATCTTCTCTCTCCCCAATAAATTTATAAACTAGTAGTAGTCCTAGTAGTATCATAAAATATGTCGATAATTCAATTATTTTTTTTCAAATAAAAGAAATAAAATGTGGATAAAAAACCTGATTTTTCCACAGCTTATCCCTTTTTCAACAAGCCCAATGAAAACTTCATTTTTATACACAATGCATCCACCGGTTGTCAGTCTATTACCCCGTAAAGGTCGGGTAATCATGCGTTGGATTTAAATTCCTTGATGGTGCGGATCAGGTGCTGGACCGTGGGTTCCAAGGTGGCGTCGGTTTTCATTTCGTTTTCGATTTTCTGGCAGGCATGCATGACCGTGGTGTGATCGCGGCCGCCGAAGTTAAGCCCCACTTCCGTGGTGGAGTACTCGGTTATTTCACGGGCGATATACATGGCAATCTGTCGGGGAAGCGCGATGGCTTTGGTGCGTTTCTTGCTCTTCAGCTCATTGCTTGAAATCCCGAAGTATTCGGCCACCACCCGCTGGATGACGTCGAAGGTGATGTTGCGCTGCTGGGGCTGGGCAAAGAAATCCTTGAGTTGGCGATGGGCGATTTCCAGGGTGATTTTCTTGTTAACCAGGTCGGCGTAGGCCATCAGTTTGGTGAGGGCCTTCTCCAGGTCCCGGACATTGGTGGTGACGTTCTTGCAGATCAGTTCGATGACTTCATTGGGTATTTCGACTTTCTTGCCTTCAATTTTTTGTTTGAGAATGGCTATGCGCGTTTCATAACTGGGCGGCTGCAGGTCCACGTTCAGGCCGCGTTCAAACCGGCTGCGCAAACGGTCGGAGAGTGATTTCAGCTCGGAGACCGGCCGGTCGCAGGTGAAGACCATCTGCTTGTTGGCGTCGTAGAGGGCATTGAAGGTGTGGAATAATTCTTCCTGGGTTTCCACCTTGCCGGGCAGGAAGTGGATATCGTCTATAAGCAGGATGTCCACTTTTCTGTATTTGTTTTTAAACTTGTGTGAAGCCTTCTCTTTGATTGAGAAGATGAATTCGTTGGTAAATTCCTCGGCGGTGACATAAACAATGGAAAGATTGGGGAATTCACCGTAGGCCTGGTTGCCGATGGCCTGTATCAGGTGCGTTTTTCCCAATCCGACGCCGCCATAGATAAGGCAGGGATTATAGGCGGTTCCCGGATTCTTGGCGATGGCAAAGGAGGCGTTGGCGGCAAACGAATTGTTCTCGCCTATCACAAATTTTTCGAAGGTATATTCGCTGTTCATTTTAGGATGGGAGCGGGGATGGCGTTTTTCATGCGCCTTTGAGGAAACACCAATCACGGCTGCGTCCCTGGTGTCTTTGACCGAAGCTTTGGAAGTTTTGGGAGGCGCTATTCTGAACGAAATTTTGATGGAATTTCCCGATAAAGAGGCCAGTTTCTCTTCGATTAATGGAAGATACCGCTTTACTATCTGGTCCTTATAGAAGGATGACGGAACGGAGAGAGTAATTTCCGCTTCCGAGGAAGACAGGTAATGCATGTTGTTAAACCACATGACATATTCCTGTTCGGTTAATTCATTCCTCAGTAAGGAAATAGTCTCTTTCCAAAATATTTCGTAATCCCATTTTGGTTCTGCCATAGGGTACATCCGTTTCCGGAAAAATTAACAGGTTATCCACAACACCTATATTAGTAATGTATAGAAAAATATACAGTTTGGCCGGGTTTTTTTATCCGGAATATTCACTCAGCAGTATACCCAAAATAAATCAATACTATGCTTAAAAATAAATATTGAATATTAGGAATATTTAATATTCTTAAATAATCCTTTAATGCGAAGGCATTTGTTTCAATCCGCAGAATAATCCATAAATTATCCACAGATTATTAACATCTGGATATTCTTAGGTATACTACCGGATATCCTTATTTTTTTCAATATCGGGTGCGGCGGAATGACCGGAGTAGAGTGGAATTCATAATATTATAACCTATATATTTGTTAAGTATTTATCGGCTATAGTTTGGTCCGGCCCCTGATGGCCTGCGAGAGAGTCAATTTATCGGCGTATTCCAAGTCACCTCCCACGGGGAGTCCCAAGGCGATGCGGGAGACCCGGATCTCTCTCTCCCCAAGGCGTTGACTTACGTAGAGGGCGGTGG